>DYRK01000201.1 GCA_020718785.1 Desulfatirhabdium butyrativorans
GGCTGGTCGCTATTACAGAAATGCCCGGCATCATCAATTGTCCATCGGGTCGGATGGTATCCCACGCTCTCTGTTGCATTCGATTCTATAATATATTGAGTATCATCGGCACCTCCGGTAAAGAGCGTTTTGTAAGAAATCTGTTTCAGTTTCTCCATTTGTTGCTGACCCGCCGGGAATGTCGCTCCCAACCACGGGCTGACAAGAATCAGCTTTTCCACTCTTTCAGGATAAAATACAGCCAACTGCGCTGAAATTGCGCTTCCTATGGACAGTCCGCAAATATGTGCTTTCTGAATGTTCAAATAGTTCATCAGTTCTATTACATCTGTCGTTGCCCGATGTTCTTTTTCTCCCCATGTCCATGAGTTAAAGTTAAAAGGATCTTCTCCGACAAGAGGAGTTGACTCTCCGGAACCACGAATGTCAAACCGAACCACTTTGAATGATTTGGCAAACTCTTCAAACTGAAAATCCCATGAAACCTTCCCTTTTTTTAAACCGGTCTCTGTTTCATCTCCTCCGTGAATCAGAATGAGAGGAAATCCGTCTCCGGCTACTTCATAGGATATTTTTGCCCCGTCGCTCATGGTTACAAAATTTGCGGCAGATGCAATCCTTAAATCGTCAATCCAGATGCACGTAAAAACTGTAGCCAAAATCATTATAAAACATCTTTTCATTGTTCTCTCCTTCTTTTTCAAAAATCTGACCGTTGATTATCAGTTCGGTATAAATATTTCTAATTCTATCTCCAGATAAAGCAGGGGCTTTTTTAAATATCTGCTACCGAATGAAACGAATTTGACAAATTCCATTTTCTGCAACCGGCTCAAGTTCATGGCGATCTGAAGAATATAGTATGCCGGATAGCCGATTAGTTATTGATAAAGCTATACAATCTGCATAAGAGATACGTCGGATTGTTGCTTTGAATTCAGCCGCTTCTTTCCAAAGAGTTGCATCCATATCTTCACGGACAACCAGACCTGTTGAATACAGAGCTTCAACTAATTGATCAGCTTCTATACGATTTTCACCTCGTGAAAGACAATCTTTATAAACTTCGCACATATTTATTGCATGTATAAAGCATTCTTCAGCAATTAACGCAGATTCGACAACATCAGCCCCTTCTTCATCTCTGAGATATGCAATTACCGCACAGGCATCAAGAATAACCGTCACTGATTTATCCTTCCAATAAAATTTCATCAGTTTTTTTTCTTGCAAAATCTTCACTTGAAGTAAGTTTGTTTTTATACCTGCCTCGTAGTAATTTAATATGCAAAATACGCTTCTCTTCATATAATCCGGCTTCCCCGGTCAAATGACTGCTTTTGGATATTGACGTATTGACAATACTGTCTTGCATAAGGCATGGGTTTGAGTTCTCTGCAAGTATATTGGAACGCTGTTCACTCATTTTATAATTCCTCTGCAAAAAGAAACGAGCGTAAGATCAAACTGAAATCCCACGCTCGTTGTTATGTTATAACTTATTCTTTCTTCGCCTCTCCCAGCGACATCAGCACTTCATCTAAAGCCGGGTTCGAAGCATCGGACCGGTTTTTGTCCGAGGAAATGCTTTCCTTCTGTTCGGGAAGCGGTCCCATATCTCTGTACTTGTTCAGAGGTTCGCCGGAGTCCGAATTCATAGGACTGGACCTCAGAGACGCATCGGGCGTTCCCTGAGAACCCCGCGGAGTTACAGACTGCGGACTGCTTGTCGTCCTCCCGGAATCCGAAGGCGGAGCCGCGAGATTTTCTTCGGTCAGACTGCCCGATCTCAGGCTGCTTGCCGGAGTCCCTACGGTCGCGGCAGGCTGTCCGGAGCCGTACTCACGGAAACTGCTGTTTCCCGGTACAACCGGCGCGGCTGCGGGTTCAGCACCGGCAACCCCTTCCTGACAGGGAATCACAGTTCCCAGCAGGGGCCATGCCGTGCTTCCCCATGCTGCCGGAACATTCAGGTTTTCCCTGCCGGAATAATACGCATATTTCAGTTCGCCGCCTTTGACATTGAATTCGCCCTCGGAACCCTGAACAAAATTCTTCTCATCTATCAGCAGACGCTTGTCCAAATCCTTTGATCTGCCGCTGAAGAAACTCCATGCAAATTCCTGACCACCCAGATTAAAGCCCTTATCCCCGCCTTCTCTGAGGAAATGAGGCTCGGTCACTGTGGGAGAATACAGATCGAATTCCTCATCAAGGAAGGGCGGAGTCCAGCCCAGTTCATCCTGCATCCATTTCCATGTGACATTGCAGAGTCTGGATTCCGGGTCCAATCCGGGCGCAAAACGGCATCCGATACGCAGCGTTTCTTCCAGTGTACAGCAGGGATAGAGCGGAAAATCGCAGGGATCGCCTTTCCCGCGAAGTGCTGCAAACTCATGCCGCAGCCCCGTAGGCTGCACATCTCCGGGATTATACAGAAAACCGAGCGCAATGCCTCTCTGGTTGCCCAAATCCGGGAACCGTCGGTCCCATCCGGGTCCGGGGGGACCTTCAGGCGGAGTTTCCGGCGGGTGAGGATGAGGAACACCCACCAAAATCTGTACCGTATCCGTATCTGTCAACGGTACTGCAACCAACTGGCCTGTCTGCCGGTAAGTGGCTTCGTCATATCCGGTATGACCTTCATCATTGGTCACAACCGTAAGATTTGCCGTGCCTGTCCATCCCGGAGGAGGCGTATAAGTCAGACCGTTGAGAGCCGCGTTGACCTCCTCGATAGTTCCGTTAAGAACAATCGAGGCTGAATCCGACTGTCCCGGAACCGCGATAGTTCCGACATCCACACTGAGTGTCGTTGTTACTGTAAGAGGTCTGGCATCCGGATCATCCACAGAAATGCCGTTTCCGCTATCGGGTCTGAACACGACCGGCGTATCCACAGGCGTGATCTGCTCTCCCGGAACAGTATTCACGGGCGGATCATTCAGGGGAATCACCTTGACCGTGGAAGTGGCAATATTGCTGTCATTTCCCTGCTCGTCTTTTGCCACAAAGGTGATGATTCTCGGACACTCGTTCGGACTCTGAGAAGAATTATAAAAGGTGACAGACTGCAAGACCTTGGAGTAATTCTCCTGCGTATCCGTACCGCTCAGAGTCAGAACTCCGTCTTTGTACTCTGCCCGGATATTTGTGCCTTCCGTGATTGCCGCAAGCACATCCTCGGGTTCTATGCAACTCTGATCAATGGTCGCGGTCAGCGAAGCAATTCTGCCGCTGTCCGGGTCTTTGACAATCGCGTCAATATCTGTCACTTTCACCGGATTGTCGCCTTCGACAAAAGTTGCGCCAAAATTCGGAGATTCTCCGGGCTTTCCGCCGTCGCCGTCCCCGCCGTCATTGTTATCGTCAAGGTCTATCGAAGGACGGGTCGGTTTCACCACAATGGTCATGACACCCTGGTCAGGTGCGCCGTCATTGTCCTTCACCGTCACATCAATGGTATAAGTACCCGGTTTTACAGTTACGTCTTTGCCCACCGTGATAATACCGGTTTCGGGATTGACATCGAACAGATCGGAGCCGCCGGTTTTTTCATATTCCGCAACATATCCGTCCTCGTCCTGAGCCTCTACCGGACCGATGGGAGAACCGCCCGGGGTGTTTTCTTCGATCTCGAAATACTGATCCGCTACGGTCGGCGGGATATTCACATAAATAACCGTAATGGGAAACACGAGTTGGGCTGACAGCGGATTCGGCACTTCTCCTGCCTGCCGCGTTCCCGAACTCCCTGCAATTCCCGCGTCTGTCACAGTGATTGTCACATTCTCCCACACCCCCACATCCCCGCCGTCGGCAATAGAGCGTTTGTCTGTAGGCACGCCGTACAGGCGTCCGGTCTGGGCATCGAACTGCGCCCATTTGGGCATGTTCTCAATGCTGTAGGTCAGATTTTCCGAGGGGTTGATGACCGGCAGATTATAGCCGGACTGCAAATCCGGATCAAAACCCGTGGGATCGAAAGCATAGTCATTCCCCAGACGGACCAGCGTAACTGCCTCGCTGATAATTTTCGGCGCATCATTGACATTCAGCACCTGGACATCAAAGGACATCGTGCTGCTGAGTCCGTCCGTGTCCGTGACCGTGATTTCGATATTGCTGTAAAGACCCACATCCTCGTTTTTCGGAACCCCTGTCAACTGACCGGTATCTTTGTTAAAAGTCATCCATGCCGGCTGATTCGAGATGCTGAACTCCAATGCCTCGACCGGATCTTCTTTGTCGCTGGCAGTCGGGGTGAAAGTGTAAGTATCGCCCTGTTTGACTTGAGGCGCAGGATCCCCGCCGATCACCGGTTCCGTATTGGCGCGGGTCACGGTCAGATTGAATTTCAGAGAAGCATTCAAGCCCCCGGCATCTGTCACTGTGATCACAATGCCCTGATATTCCCCGATATTATCCCGTGTCGGTGTCCCGTAAAGCTCCCCGGTATTCGGATTGAACTCCGCCCAAGCCGGTTTGTTCTCGATCTTATACGTCAGCCGTTCCGTGGAATCCACGAGCAGGTCAATATCATTGGAGGTGGGAACAAAGCTGTATTTCGTGTTTTCCTGCACGGTCTGGGTCGAAGAGCCGACAATAAAAGGCGCGTCATTGACATTGATCACCTGGATGCTGAACTCGGGAAGAGACGCGCTCAGACCCGTGTTGTCGGTCACTGTAATCAGAATTTTTTCAGACACCCCCACATCCGCGTTCACCGGTTTGCCAGTGAGTTCCCCCGTGGTTTTAACGAACTTTGCCCAAGCCGGCTGATTGGAAATGCTGAATATCAGCGTATCCCCTTCATCTCTGTCGCTGGCTGTCGGCTTGAAAGAATACTCCGCATCCTGTTTCACGGTAAGATCCGGCGTCCCCTCGATGATCGGGGCTTCATTCACCGGAACGACTTTCAGGTTGAAATTCATCGCCTTGCTCAAGCCGCCGGCATCTGTGACCGTGATCTCAATACCGTTATATTCGCCCACATCCCTTCTTTCCGGTGTGCCGCTCAATTCCCCGGTTTCAGGATTGAACTCCGCCCATGAGGGCTTGTTTTTGATACTGAAGGTCAGCTTCTCTTTCAGATCCACCAGAAGATCTTTGTCGCCGGAAGTCGGGACAAAGCTGTACTTGCTTCCTTCCTGAATATCGCCTACGGAAGTACCGCTGATGGTCGGGCGATCATTGACATTGACCACCTCGATGCTGAATTCGGACAGAGCCGCGGCTTTTCCCGTAGTGTCCGTGACCGTGATGACAATACCCGAATAAATGCCTACTTCCTCGTTTCCGGGCGTGCCGTTCAGTTCGCCGGTTTTGGGATCGAAAGTCGCCCATTTCGGCTGTTTTGAAATGCTGAATTTCAGTTCCGAAACATCATCTTCCTTGTCAGACGCAGAGGGCTTGAAATAATAAGGACTGTCCTGATCCACCTTGACCGGCGGCGTACCGCTGATAACAGGTCCGTCATTGGTGGGAACCACATTCAGAGCAAAGGTCATGTCCGCGCTCAGACCGCCTTTGTCCGTGACCGTGATTTTAATATCTTTGTACTGACCGACCTCGGCCGGAGTGCCGTTCAGTTCGCCGGTATTGGGATTGAAACTCGCCCATGCCGGTTTGTTCTGAATGCTGAAAGTCAGACGCTCCGTGGTATCCACCCGCAGGTCTATATCACTGGAAGTCGGGATAAAACTGTAATAGGTCCCGGCCTGAATATTGTTCATCGAGGTCCCGCTGATCGCGGGCGCGTCATTGACATTGATGACCGTGATATCGAATTCCATAGAGTCGCTCAGACCTTTGGAATCCGTGACCGTAATTTTGATGTTCTCATAGCTTTTCACATCATCATTGTCGGGAGTGCCGGTAAGCTCGCCGGTATTGGAATTGAAGGTCGCCCATTGCGGCTGATTGGAAATACTGAACTTCAGCGCACTCGCGCTGTCTTCCGCGTCCGTGGCAGAGGGCTTGAAACTGTACGATTCACCCTGTTTCACCTGCGTTGCCGGAGTTCCTTCAATCACCGGAGGCGTATTTTTTTCCTCGACCGTAATATCAAAGGCTTTGAGAACCGCAGTCGCTCCGCTCATGTCCGTGACCGTGATTTTCACATTCCGATACACGCCCACATCGCTTCTTGCCGGAGTTCCCTCCAATTTTCCGCTAGCCGCGTCAAAAGAAGCCCATGCGGGTTTGTTTTCGATACTGAAAGTCAGCTTTTCATTCGGATCCACGCCCTTGATCATATCCGGGTCCTGAGCCGTGGGCGTAAAGCTGTACGCGTTGCCTTCCTGAACACTCAGCACGGCTTTGCCGCTGATATCCGGCGCGTCATTGACGTTGATCACTTTGATGCTGAAATCCGGAAGCCATGTGGTTTCGCCTTCCTGATCCGTGACGCCGATTTTTATTCCCGTGTATTCTCCCACCTGATCATTGGTCGGAATTCCGGAGAGCTTCCCGGTTTTCGAATCAAAAGTGGTCCATTTGGGCTGATTGGAAATACTGAATTCCCGGATTTCATTTTCCGGATCGCTGGCTGTGGGGGTGAAACTGTAAAGTTCTCCCTGCTTCACACTGTCGCGGGGAGTACCTTCGATTGCCGGCGGAAGCAGCGTTCCCCCGTAAGCAGCCAATTTTTCAGGGTCCAAGGGCGGATCCGCGCTGTGCAGAGCCTCGGAGTTTACTTCCAAATCCCAGTCTCCGTCCTTGCCCGTGCTGTCAGACGAGCCGAAAACTTCCGCGCCGGTTGCCTGCGCCAGACGGTTCAGCAGAACTTTTCCATCGCCGCCTGCAACATTGCATCCGAAAAGATAAATCTGTCCCTTATCCGCAAGCACCGAATCCAATTCTGCCCACGTGTCCGCGTTTTCCTCTATATTTTCCGCGTTGATCTCTTCATTGCCAAGAGTGAACGCACCTTCTTTGCCGTGAGACAGCAGGGACAAAGATTCTATGGGGCGGTTCAGTTCCCGCGAAAGTTCCGCTACTTTGGCAATCACTTCAGCCGCGGATTCATTCGGTCCGTAAACAATGACGTGCGTACCCGGTTTTGCCGCTTCCGCCAGTCTCTGATAATCGGGGAGGGTGTCAGCAACAAGAATCACTTCAATGGGTTCTGTATGAACGTCCCCGCCGGTATCATCGGCAAGCAGCGCGGCAGCCCCGGCAATCCGATCTTTATGATCCGTATGGTCCGGAACAAAGGACTCTTGGGAAACCGCGGATTCATGAGAGTATGCGTGTTCCAATGCCCCGGCAACCATTGCGCCGTCAAGAACAATCCTGTTTTCTAACTTCATCAAATTCAACATCCGACACCTCCATAATATGAGGTACGAGGTCAGGGGTACGGGGTCAGGGGTACCCCCCCTGACCTCTAACCTCTGACCCCTGACCCCTTTTCTACCAATGCGCGCTATGCGGCGGCAACAGCCAGTATTCCATTCCTCTTCGTTTCAGTTCATTGGCCATATTTCGGGCATCGGTCTGGGTGAGTCCTTTGAAACGGACCCGGTTGACGGTTTTACCGTTGACGGTCGCGGTTTCAATATCCGCATCTCTGGCATCTCCCAGACGCAGGTCACCATCCTTGAGCTGCGCGATCCGTTTGGCGGCTCCGCCTTCATGGGCAAATGCGCCGACCTGCACTTTCCACAGGAACTGATCGGAAGCACCCGAAGCAAAGCGGTCAGACGCAGGGGACGGAGGCAGAGGCGATACTGTGCCGCCGGTATTGCCTGACGGACGTATCACCGGCTCTCCGCTGCCGGCATTTTTTCCCCAGTTTGAAAGACTTTCCACATCATCCGCGCCGGAATATTCTACAAATTTGCCTCGGTCCGCGCCGCATATCGGACAGACCTCCGGGGGAGTGGGTCCCGTATGAATATAGCCGCATTCCGTACATTTCCATCGTTTCAGCGGCGTAGTATCTGCCATCGCGCCGCTCCGTCCGCCCATAAAACTGCCGTCGCAGTCCAGAGGATCAATACCCACGGTCACGCAGAGCCGTTTATGTGCGACAATCATATCCACAACCGACTCGTCGCGGCGGAGTTTGGAAGCCATTTCTTCGAGTTGACGCTGGGTCACATCCAATTGTTTCAATTTTCCCACAGCCATTTTTTCTTTGGACATATCCAGCAGATCCGCGGACAGCGTGTAAGTATCTTCCAGCAGTCTGAAGCGGTCAACTTTGATGGCATAATCCAGCAGCGCGATATGAACCTGTGTGATCACGCCGACGGTCAGCATGAGCCGCTGTGCCTCGGCCATGTCAACGGTTTTGCCGCTGCGTTTGAGGTCTGCAATGCGTGCCGGCAGATCGAGCAGATTCCAGCCGATACCCGCGCCCACCGTGTTCCATGTGCTGGAAAGCAGCAGACGGTTGCTGTCGTAACTTGTGCGGGCAAAAAGATTCACGCCCGGAAAAAGTTTGAGAAATGCCGATTTCGCGTCCTGTTTCTGAATCATCACATTGATATCGGTTTCAAACAGGTCGGGCCGATGGGTCAGGGCATATTCTTCGAGCCTGTCAATATCGAGTTCTTTCGGATGAGGCAGAGCCGCGACCACCGGTTTGATCGGCGGACGGTACAGCGTGTATTGAACATTCTGATTGATTCCCATGAGTTGGGAAAGTTTAAGCCGGGCTTTGGACAGATCGGCCTGAAGCCGGCGGATGGTCAGTTCCAATTCTTTGAGCCGCATTTCAGCTTCCGCGGCATCCATCACATCCAAGGCTCTCAGTTTCACGGCTTCGTCAATATTTGCTTTGACAGCCTTCATTTTTTTGTCAACCGCATGGACATAATCCAGCGCGTCTTCCACCGCGGCTGCCTGCCAATATGCCTCGGTAATATCCAGCGCGACAAACTGCGCCATACGGTGACGCCGTTTTTCCAGCGCGGCTTCCTGCATTTTTGCCTGACCCGAGCGGACATAAGCCAGAGCGGTGTCCAGAATATTCCATGTCAGCGACAGGTTGGCTTTTGCCCCGTCTTTGAGTTCCGACACGGTGAAATCTTTTACATCTTTTTCCTCTTTCCAGTTGTAAACGTCACTTTTTCTCAGTCTGTCGCGTCTTTCATAACCGGCTTCGGCATTCAAGCCCGGCAGCATTCTGAGTTTCTGAACCAGCGTTTCCTTGTTGGCAACTTCCCGGTTAAAATCAGCTACCCGAAGTTCGAGATTGTTGCACAATCCGATTTTGATCGCGTCTTCGAGGGTTAGGGGTTTCTCAAAATTGATGCTCGCGGGGGGTTCAAGCGTTTTCAAGTCTTCTTTAGCCTGTGTTTCACGTCGCGCCTCCATTTCGTTTTGCGGCGGCATGGCGGCGCACCCGTTTAATAGCAGCGCGACACAAAACATCGCCACCCATCTTTTCAGTTCCATGCGCTGAAGCAACCTCCTGAATCCGTTTTTTTTCTTACCCATAAAAATACTCCGTTCTTCCAGTCTGAAATTCGGTGGGTTTCGCCCACCCTGCGTTTTGTTTTTTATGGCACAAACCGAACAAACTCATTTACGATAATCTGATTCGTATATTAGTTATTCAAAAAGCCTTTCATTGTCAAGCGATTTCATATAATGATTTTGACACAGAGGGCTATCAGCTTAAAATCATTTCAAATAACCCTGCCGAAATTCCGGATTTCCGCCAT
>DYRK01000903.1 GCA_020718785.1 Desulfatirhabdium butyrativorans
GCAGAATATCCGCAGGGAGTTCTTTTACTGCCTCGCTGATTTGCTGACGGATAGGTGGAATAATCAGTAACATCCCTAATTTGATTTTACATCGTATTTTTCTTGGCAAACTTCATCTGCCAACCTCAGTATTTCATTTTCCATTGCCTGAGAAATTCTGAAATTCACTGATTTAAGCTTGTTTATCACTTCTTTTACAGAGGTGACTATTCCCTTTTGTTTGGCTCTGAGAATAACGCCTAACAGTCCGGTGAATTTAAGGTTCAGGTTTTTAGCAACCTGTCTGGCTTTCAAATCATCCAATATCACCAGACTGTTGCCGAATTCAAAAGAGAGCGCAATTGAACCTGATTCTCCCAGATCAATGAAAGTATTCAGTATTTTCACATAATTTTCATCTTTAACCTGCCGTATTTCAATCCAATCTTCTGTCTTTTTACCAAACTCTTCAGCAACTTCCCTGCTGATGAATACTTTCCCATAGAGTTCTTTCAAAATAAACAGCATTCCGATATTGTCCAATGCAATCAGACAACTTGAATCAGAAATAACATCAGGCATTTTCAAAATCTCTTTCTATTTCTTCGGCAGGATAGTTAAAGACCGAAACACCGTAATTGCCGAGCAGTTCCATAAATGTCCGCTTGGAAAGACCTGAGAGGTCTGCGGACTGCCCGAGGGACAGTTTTCCCTGTTCATACATTTTGGCAGCCAGCATGAATCGTATTTCCTGTATGTCAGTGTTGACAAAATCGGGCAATATTATTTGCATGACCTGCATATTTGATTCATCTCCTCTCTTTATAAATTTGCTTCCGGGCAAGATTCAGATGTCTTTGCGGTGTTCCGATAAGCGTTTTTCAATTGAATCAATAAGATGAAAATAACCTTTTCACCGGGAAAAGTCAAGATTCGGAGGACTGAATATCCGAACTCACGGTTGTTTTACTTATTATTCTCTATCCAATCATAGTGATTATTTTAATATTTTCAATTGATTCAAAATCTTTCGGATTATGGGTGATAAGAGACAAACCGTACTGCAATGCAGTAGCCCCTATCCACGCATCTTGCGGAGAAATAGGCCGCCCTGATGCCCGACATTCGGCTCGTATCCTCCCCCACTGTCGGCATAATTCCATATCTATCGGAAGAATCGAATAATGGGCTGCAAGGATTTTTTCTAAGCGGCTTATCCGGTGATTTCCCCATTTACAGACTTCCGTCCATTGATACAATTCGGCAACGGTCATCAGGGAAATCGCTAATATCTTGTTCTTCAGATATGGTTCATAAAGTACAGCCCGTGTATCTTTTTTAAATAAAAAAGATACAATATTTGTGTCTAACAGAACGATTTCCATCAGTCTCTCAGACGATCTTCCCGCCGCTGCTGATAAATATATGTGATAATGTCATCTGCCGATTCTTCATCAGGCCAGAAATCAGCCGCCAGATTTGCAATATCTGTTACAGGTTTTGTTTTCTGATTTTGTACAATTTCCTCAATAGTTAAAGATTTTTCAAAATCGGCAACAGCCGATGATTTCGGGCAGGGAATATGAGATAATGACTGAGAAAGAGCGGCAATCAGCTCGAACTGTTCCGAAGGAGACATTTTTCGGGCTTTTTCAATCAGTGTCTGCAACTCTTGGGTCATGGTTAATTTCCCTCCTCAAGATTTTAAAAACACGAAACGGAACTGCCTGCTTTAATATCCATCAGAGCAACTTAACCTTTTCGCCGGGAAAAGTCAAGATTCGGACGCCGGCATGTCCGAACTCAGGGGCGTCATCTACAAGGATTATGTGTATAAGCAAGGATTAGATGGCTGCTCACAGAAATCCCTGCTTATACGCAATCCTTGTATATGCCACAGTCCGAACCCTGATTCACCCGATTAAAAGATTCACAGGATTAAGAAGGCAATCAGGGAATCCTTTAATCAAGGTTCAGACCGATGCAAT
>DYRK01000904.1 GCA_020718785.1 Desulfatirhabdium butyrativorans
TCAGGTCCACAGTGGTATAAGAAGGCATATCTCCTCTGTCGTCCCCGGAAACTCTGGGTCTTTTGCCTGTCCACAGCACATCCGCATGTGCGTTGAGATATTTGCAGACTTCGTAATTCACACTGAAAGATGCTCTCTGAGACGGAACATTCGGCAAATCCCTGTCTGTATCCGCATCCCGGGGATCCTGCAAAGTGTAATTCAGTTTCCAATAGTTATCCGAGGAATATCTTCCTGACAGGCCGACTTCGATACCGTCATTTGCCCCGCGCTTGTTGCTGTAATAGGCAGGCGCTCCGGCGTCACGGACAATCAGCTTGTCAATATCATTGTGAAAATACGTCAGACTGATGCTGTGAGAATTTTTCAGCCTGTAGCCCAGAGATGCTTCATAAGTTTTTATTTCTTCAGGCTGAAGATTCGGATCGCCGATGGCAGCCGGATTGCCGTCATTGTACAATTCCTGAAAACTTGGCGCTCTGAATGCCTGCCCGTAAAGCAGTTTCAGATCCGCATCCCTGAAAAAACTCCAGACCAGACCGAGTCTGGGATTTGTAGTCCCTCCGAAATCGTCATAACGGTCATGTCTCACGCCCGCGATCAGATTCAGATTCTCTCTTATTTCCCATTCATCCTGAATATAGAACGCCCATATTTTTCTGGTGACATCTTTATTGAAATTTCCCCATGATGATATATCCTGACGGGAACCGAGAGGAGCGCCGGTCCACGGATTGAAATTGGCAGCCCGTGTCACATCGTACTGTTCGACATATTCATAATTGAAACCGGCAATCAGATGATTTCCTTTGAACAGATCCAGATCATACTGTATCTCGGTACCCGCGGTTCTGTTTTTGAAACTGGGATATCCGCACATTCCCTGGGGGAATCCGGGATATCCTTCGGGAAAGACCGCCAGACGCGCTTTGTCCGTTTCCTCGAAATAGTCATAGTATATACGGAAATTCGCAGAAGACTTATCCGTAAAAGAATGGGAATAAGCCAGTTCTGCCCAGAAATTTTTATGAGGATAGACGCTGCCCTCTGTAAGCGCATTGCCGTATCCGATATATGTGCCTCTTTCTTTTTCAAAATACTGTCCTTTGAAATTCAGATTGCCATAAGATGCCTTCAGAAAAACTTCGGTCTGTTCAAAATAGGAATCGCTTTTTCCGGGCGTCTTTGAATAAGGTTTTCCGGTAAACCGGTCTGCGTCTATTATCAGAGCGGGTCCGTCCGAATCGGCACGGTAAATACTCCCGGCTATTTTGAATTTTTCAAAAGATCTGCCGCCGACTATGCTGAATTTTTTCGTATCGAAACTTCCGGCCGCGGCGCTTGCCCCGAGTCCTTCGGTATCTCCGGCATCTTTTGTGATGACATTGATCGCGGCCACAAAGGCGTTGGCACCGTAAAGCGCGGAACCCGGTCCCCTGATAACCTCTATCTGTTTTACATTTTCAACAGCAAGCGTATTGAATTCCCCTAAACCGCTTCCCCAATAAGGATTATTCATTCTGTGTCCGTCAATCATGAGCAGGATTTTTTCATTTTCTGAGGTTCTGACGCCTCTCACTTCAAACATATATCCGCCGCTCGGATTGATTGATACCCCGAAACCCGGAACTGTTTTCAGAACGTCCATGAGGTCTCTTGCGCCCATGTTTTTAATTTCCACGGCGGTAATGACCGTGGCAATAGCCGGCGCATCCCCCACAGGAATCTTGCGTTTTGTGGCGGTTACTATCTCAGCTTCGGCTTCTGCGCGTATCCATCTCAATTCCTGCTCAAGCTCGGCGTCGGAAACCATCTTTTTCCATGTTGCCGGATCATCGGCTTTTTCCTGCGCCGCTCCCGGTGGGCAGGTCATCATCACAAGCCAGATTCCGAACACAATAGCGGTAAACCCTTAGACATTTTCGGAAATAAGGAATCAGTGCCATACCGGCTCCGGGCCTTTTTTC
>DYRK01000905.1 GCA_020718785.1 Desulfatirhabdium butyrativorans
CAGTTCATCGTCATGCAAATGCTCGAAAATATCAAAGCAGATCGCAATATCTATTGGCGGAAAAGTATTTTTCCACTCTGAAATATCTCCGCAGATAAATTCTGCAGAAACTTTTTCTTCCTCACACAATTGTTTTGCAATGGCGATAGCTTCTTTATCAAAGTCTGTTCCGTAAGACTTAAATCCGTCTTTGGCAAACTCGATGGCAAATGTTCCGACCGAGCAGCCCACGTCAACGACAACAATATCTTCAGTGCGTTTTTCTTTGAATCCGGGCAAAACATATTTTGCAACAAGGCTTTTTGCCAAATCAATTCTCAGCTTCCAGTGATTGTTGTTTCTGTTTCTGAATTTGTCAGCCTGAACCAATTGGTATTCTTTCCCATATTCGGCAGATGTTTCTTTGATGCTGTATTCGGTCATGGTATTCTCCTCGTCTTCTCAATTTTTGAGCGATCAATTTTTGAGCCTATAATAGTCTTTTACCCAAAAATGAGCAATAGGATAAACAAGGTATTTGTCAGGTAGGAAAAACCTCAGTTCAGGGTGGGGTTTCGGGTATTGATTTTATTAACCGCCAATTCAGCAATCCGCCTGGCAATCTCAGTCTTTGACTGCTGCAACAATTTTATTTCTGACTCGGTCAGCATCCGGGGTTTTGAGCAGATAACGTGCCTCAGACTCTGTAAGGCAGTCAAATCCGAATCCGAACCTTTGATGCCACCATGTTTCAAGTTCTTTTCCATGTTTCAACCTCAATGCGTTAAGTGTTTCAGTTTTCAAAGCAAGATATGCGGAGTAGGACTTACCCGTTAAGACAGTTGCTCCGATAACCCGTCCGCCTCCCAGAATGATATGGGAGCGTAAGTTTGCAAGCGTTCCGCCCTGACCGATGAAATCATCCACCATGATATAGCACTCGCATGGCATCACAATACCGTCAAACTCAGCTTGGCGGGATAGCCGTGAAAAGCCGTCAGCGCCTGTATGACTGACGATATTTGTTTGTACAATTCCACTGTCTGTACGCCAATCCGAATGCTCTGCGAGTATATCTGCCAGCACTTCCGGAATTGCATTGACACCCATTCCTTCAATAGCATGAGCGGATACCAAAATCGGATTCCGGTACTGAAAAGCCTCCTTTAACTGCCTGATAACCTCTTTCGAGATGAAATCGCTGACCAAATGAAAGGCTGCGTCAGGGTCCCCCGATTTTGCAGCTTTATAGGATGGATGCTTTTTAACCGCTAATTCCTGAGCGTGAATCCACACCTGCGGAAAATCATCCCATGCAAAACGACGCTTCTTTGAAATATCATCATTGTCAGACATAAATAACTTTCTTTTCAACACTTTCGATAAAGCGGCTCTTAAACTTACCGCTCTTTCGGCTTTTCATTCACCATATATTTATCCAGCGATTCGATAGCCCGTGATGTCAGTTCAGCCAATGTCTGATTCGGCTTCATCAGATTCATATCCGTATCAGGCAAAATATCAAAAACTTCAAGCACCTGATCCAGCATTTCCCGATGCTGCGCCGTAACGCAAACCCGACAATTAAACATCGGATGCTGTTTCAATGCCAAAATTACCGGCGCAAGTTTGATTGCTTCAGGGCGTGTACCGAATATGACAGAAATTTTCTTTCTCATAACCATCACCACTTTCGACTTTTGATCGCATGATAACCGTTCACCCAAAAAGGAGCAATGGGATAGGAAACGTATTTAGAAGGTAGGAAATTTCTCAGTTCAGGGTAAGCTTTCGGGTAGTTATAGCTCCGCCCCTTGAAATACACAGGCTGATTTGTTTCAAACGGCATCTGAACTTTGACTCTGAAAATACTTCTTTCGCAAAGATAAGTCAATGGGGTGGAAACCGTATTCAGCGGGCGGCATTTTCTATGCTTTTTCTGCAACGCTTTTATCTATCCATACAATTTCCGACACATTTCCTCT
>DYRK01000906.1 GCA_020718785.1 Desulfatirhabdium butyrativorans
GAAGAAACAGAATAATCATCAGGATTCTGCAAATCAAGCCTCAATCGCCTCATGTTTTGTTGACAAGGAATCCGATTTTTTATAAGGTGGGCGGCAAAGGAGGACGGCTATGAAAATCATGCATTATTCCCAAGTATCCCCCAGACAGTTTGACGCGGAGGCTGTAAAAGGCGTCACGGGCAGGGTTGTGATCGGCAAAGCCGACGGCGCTCAACATTTCTGCATGAGGATTTTCGAACTGTCGGAAAACGGATATTCGCCGAAACATTCCCATGAATGGGAGCATGAGATATTGATCCACTCAGGCAAAGGCGAGGTCTGGCAGGATGGAAAATGGGTTTCCGTGTCTCCGGGCTATACAGTCTTTATTCCGCCTGATGAGGAACACCAGATCAGAAACACAGGGCATGAAAAATTGGTTTTTGCCTGTGTGATTCCTTCGGGAGTCCCCGAACTATGACAGAAAAAAAATACAGAAATCCATTAGTTACAGTGGATATTATTATTGAGATCAACAAGGGGATCGTGCTGATAGAAAGGGTAAACCCGCCTCAGGGATGGGCATTGCCCGGCGGATTTGTTGACTACGGCGAATCCCTTGAAACCGCGGCGGTAAGAGAGGCAAAAGAAGAAACCTCGCTGGATGTCGCTCTTGAAGAGCAGTTTCATACCTATTCGGCTCCGGATCGTGATCCGAGACAGCATACGGTCAGCACGGTTTTTATTGCCCGAGCCTCCGGGATTCCGAAAGCCGAAGATGATGCGAAAAATCTGGGCATCTTCACGGAAGACAGCCTTCCCTCCCCTCTTGTCTTCGATCACGGAAAAATTATCAGCGATTATTTCCGCTACAGGAAAGGAGAGCGGAAAAGGAATATTTTTAAGTGAGAAGCGGGAATTGAAAAGTGAGAAATAAAGAAAATCCAATTCTCACTTCCCACTTTTCACTTCCCACTTATAAGGAGCGCGGTATGTTCAGACCCTTTGAAAATCTGAAAACACTTCTGAAAGGCAGATCGCTTCCGCCTGCTCCTGATCCTGCGGAGATATATATCCCTCATATTGATGCAGAAGCCGATGATCCGGAATATGAACGGAAACTTTTTCTCGCAGCTATGGCAGATGTGAAGCCGCTTGAAAGAGGAAAGCATATTGCAAACGACCCTTTGCTGAAATGTAATTTAAGCACTCCGGAGTCCTTTGATGACAGCAGCGAAGGTGAGAGTCTGCTCCGCCTGAAAAGACTTGTTGACAGCGGGGAAGGAATTGTGCTGACCGATACTGCCGAATATATTGAGGGCAAAGGATATTGTGATAACCCGGAAATCACCGACCGTCTGCACCGCGGAGATTTTTCCATGCAGGGATTCATTGATCTCCACGGATTCGGCGCGGATGCGGCTCAGGATGCTTTTGACGAGTTCATCAAATCTGCAATCCTCACAGGAAAGCGGGCAGTTCTGGTGGTTCACGGCAGAGGGCTTTCTTCGCGTGACAGACCGGTTTTGAAAAGCAAAGTTCAGGATTGGCTGACCCGGGGTCCTTTCCGAAAATGGGTTATCGCATTTTCAAGCGCACGCTCCTGCGACGGCGGAACCGGGGCAACCTATATTCTGCTCAGACGGCGTCCCTATACCAGACGCTTCAGAAAAAAGCATAAGAAAAGGTGAAACAGTCTTCAGGAAAAAATTGCCATGTTTTTTAAAACGATCCGGAAATATCCTTTGAATATCGCACACCGCGGGGCGCGCTCTGCTGCTCCGGAAAATACCCTGCCGGCTGCCCGGAAAGCCGCCGAATTCGGAGCCGATGCCTGGGAATTCGATGTTCAGATGAGTTCAGACGGTATTCCGGTGGTTATTCACGATAACACCCTCACCCGGACTTCCGATGTATGCGAGATAGAATCTTTATCTGAAAAATTTCCGTGGCTTGTCCATGAATTCACCCTCGCGGAACT
>DYRK01000907.1 GCA_020718785.1 Desulfatirhabdium butyrativorans
CGGATAAAATCAGAATATTATGATTTTTTGTCCGGTAGTATGCCAGCCTGTGTATGCTTGTGTCCGGAATACTTCTGATGATATCGGACAGCGCTAATCTCTTTGATGAAGAAGTTCAGATATCGGGCGATATGACCGCAGATGCCGGCAATCAGTATTCGTATTATGAAGTCGGACGGCTTTTCAAGGTCGGATATGAATTCAGTTTTTGATCCTGAAAACGACAAATTTAACGATAATATATTGACACCGCTCTGTTTTTCATTCAAAATCAGATAATTTGAATTTTGAAGGAAAATACGATGAATTTCAATGAAATGAGCGACAATCAGCGAAGAGTGTTCATTGATGCGGCTCAGATATACGAAGCATACATGGAAGCCTATTGGCAGAATGTTTCTTATCGTGGCAGCATGTTTTGGAAAAAGGTCGGGGGAAAGGAATATCTGTTCCGGCTGAATGACCGGTATGGAAACGGAAAAAGTCTGGGAGTCAGGTCTGAGGCTTCCGAAGGAATATTTTCCGAATTTCATGAAAACAAACAGATGATAAAGGAACGGTTTGACGGACTGAAGCAAAGACTCGATGAGCAGGCGCGATTCTGCAAAGCTGCACGGATTCAGCGCGTCCCGCGTATCTGTGCCAAAATTCTGCGCTTGTCGGAACAGCACCGGATTCTCGGAAAAAATATCGTTATTATCGGGACAAATGCCCTGTATGCGTATGAAAGTGCTGCCGGAGTATTTCTGGATCGCGCTGTAACCGCGACACAGGATGCGGATATTCTGTGGGATATACGCCCGAAACTGTGTCTGGCGGCGGACGGGGAGATGAATTCAGGCGGATTTATCGGACTGCTGAGAAAAGCAGACCGGACATTTGAGCCGGTACGAAAATACGGATTCAGGGCAGTCAACAAAGACGGTTACATGGTTGATCTGATCAAACCCGAACCGAAACCGGCAATAAAAAAAGAGCAGCAGCGCATGGGCGGGAGCGATGATCCGGAAGCTGTGGAAATCAGAAATCTCCAATGGCTGATTTCATCTCCGAAATTTTCACAGACGGTTATCGGAGATGACGGATTTCCTGCAACTATGATTGTCCCGGATCCCCGCTCTTTTGTTCTGCATAAATTGTGGCTCAGTCAGCAGACAGATCGGGAACCTTTGAAAAAAAAGAGAGATTTCAATCAGGCGGCGGTTGTTGCCGATCTGATCATGCAGTATCTTCCGGAGTACCGTTTCGAACCTTCGGAACTTCGGATGTTTCCTAAGCATGTTGTTGATGACTGGATGAGATCGAGGATTTGAAAACAATGTCAATATTTTCAAGAAGTCATAAACGCAACTCAAGGAGAAAAAACAATGAAAACAGGAATTATCGTGTATGTGAGCGGCAATGATGACAGAAATTTCGATGAAACAGAAGCTGCAAAGCATCTGGGTATTCATGCCGACAAAGTGGAATTTGTATTTTCAGGACAGGAAAGCTGTTTCGACCTCTGGGACGCATGGCGGCTTATGACGGTCAAAGGCATGAAACGGATTATCTGCATGGCAGCAGAAAGTGTCGGCTCTTCCCGTATCCGGCTGACAGGGCGCGAACTTCAATTGTGCGGATATTGAAATGAAGTGTTCAATCAGATTCTAACAATTTGATATAATTTTTAATAAATCTCAGACCGTAGCCGGAAGTATAAAAAAATGTTCTTTTGTCAAAATTTTGCTTGACAAGAGCAGGAAGTCCATATATAAGTCTGTCTTTCAAGCGGGTCGCGGGTCGTTAACTCAGTCGGTAGAGTATCTGCCTTTTAAGCAGAGAGTCGCGCGTTCAAGTCGCGCACGACCCATCAGAGACAGCATATAATTACGTCCCCATCGTCTAGCCCGGTCCAGGACACCGGCCTTTCACGCCGGCAACAGGGGTTCAAATCCCCTTGGGGACGCCAACTAAA
>DYRK01000908.1 GCA_020718785.1 Desulfatirhabdium butyrativorans
ATTTCTGAAAATCTTAGGACTTACGCACTTGAATTTATTTTTCTGATTCATTGGCGTTTATTGGCGTCCATTGGCGGTTAAAAATCATGCAACTGCGTAACTCCTAAATCTATATGATCGGAATGTTATTTCACACAGTCAGATTTGCAGTCCTATTTCGCCTGTTTCTCTTTTTCCCCGAAGCGTCCGATGCTCAATATCCTGCTCCCATGAAAACGGAAAACAGTGAGTGTATGGTTTCACTGCACGGGTTCCATAAATTTTCCGCGGGAGACAATATGCAATGGGCATTGCCGGATTATGACGATACCGCATGGAGACAAATCAAAATTCCGGGAACATGGCAGTCTCAGGAGATTTCTCCTGAGAACGCAATCGCCTGGTATCGCATCCGTTTTTTTGCGCCGGAGAGTCTGAAAGAAATTCATCCGGCAGTCATGCTCGGCAGAATCGGCAATGCGGATGAAGTTTTTCTCAACGGCGTGAAAATCGGCGGCGAAGGCATGATCGGGGACTCGTTTGTGGAAATCGAATGGAAATTCCGTCTGTATCCTTTTCCCAAAGATATTATCCGCTTGGGACAGAGCAATCTGCTTGCGGTAAGAGTGATGAATACCTACCGGGGCGGCGGAATTATGCAGGGACCCGCATGTGTCGGAGAGTACGGAGACCTGCTCGACATAAAATATCGTCAGGAATTTGACAGAAAATCAGTTGAAATTACGCTCTTCTCCTTTCTTCTGCTCGCCTTTTTCTCCGTTATTTTTCTGCATACCGCAGGCATCAGAGATAAAGAATATCTCGCTTTCGGCATTTTCATTTTTCTTTATATCATCGTCTTTGTTCTCGACAGCGTGATATTTTATGAAACCGGCATGAAAACCCCTTTTTTTCAGAGAATTGTCAACTCACTGTATGCAGTTGTTCCGGGCTTTGCATTTGTCTTTATCCTGCTGATGTGCAAAAAAGCTGTAAGCATAACGATGCAGATATTGCTGTGCTTTTTCGCTGTGATATCTGCCGCAATGCTGTTTCCGCATTCCTATTGCATATTGAATTTGCTTCTACTGGCATGGACTGCGGGTCTTGTTACAGTCATGGCAGTTTCTTTATACTTTGCGGTCAAGGCTTATCTGCAAAAGCTTTACGAATCCGGTCCCGTACTGATCGGCATTATAGGACTGATCGGCGGCGCGGCAAGCGAAATAGCGGACATGATTTATCCGGTTTATTTTCAGAATGACGATGTGATGGGGAAAGGAATGGCAGTTTTTCTCAGCAGCATGCTGTATGCGCTGATGGCAAGATACAGCAGGATTCAGAAAAGCCTGCGTCTGCTTTCGGGGCGCATTCTGGAGGCGCATGAGGAAGAACGCAAACGCCTTTCCCGTGAAATTCACGACGGGCTGGGGCAGTCGCTTCTTGCCGTCAAACTTTATCTTCAGATGATGCAAAAGGAAAGCAATGAGGGGAAAGTCGCGGAGAAAGATATTTTTCCCGGACTTATTGCCGAAATTTCCGATTCTATCGCAGAATTGCGGGAAATGGCAACGGATCTGAGGCCCGTAACACTTGAAAAACTCGGCTTCACAGAACTTCTGAGATGGTATGCAAGAAAATTCACTGAAAAAACAGGCATAGATGTTGAAGTCGAGGGAGACAACGACCTTGATGTTCCCCTGAAAATAAAGGATCATCTCTACCGGATTTGTCAGGAAGCTTTCAGCAATATCAGCAAACATGCCAATGCGGACGGTGTTCAGGTCATAGCGGAGAAAAGAGGAAAAACGCTGTATCTCTGCATCCGCGACAACGGAGACGGTTTTGACCTGTCTGAGCATATCGGAAAAACCGAAGGCATCGGGCTTTCAACCATAAAAGAACGAACCGAACTGCTGGGAGGCATGTTTCATATCAAAAGCAGAAAAGGAAAAGGCACGGTCGTTCAGATTGA
>DYRK01000202.1:0-6796 GCA_020718785.1 Desulfatirhabdium butyrativorans
GGGGGCAGGTTTTTCTTGACGATGAGGATATCACAGATTACCCTATGTATCTGAGAGCGCGCAAAGGGGTCGGTTATCTGCCGCAGGAAACTTCTGTATTCAGAAAACTGACGGTAAAAGAAAATATTCTGGCGATTCTTGAAATGATACCGGATCATGGAAATGAAAAACATCTGTCGAAATCGGAACAGAACGACCGCGCACTGATGCTGCTGAACGAACTCGGAATCAGACATCTTTCGAATCACCGTGCCGGCACGCTGTCAGGCGGTGAACGCAGGCGGCTCGAAATAACCCGCGCCCTGTCCTCGGACCCATCTTTTATTCTTTTGGATGAACCATTTGCAGGAGTTGATCCTCTGGCGGTAACGGACATCAAAAATATCATCGGACATCTGAAAAAACGGGGAATCGGCGTGCTGATCTCCGACCACAATGTGAGGGAAACCCTGGGCGTATGCGACCGCGCCTACATATTGAATAACGGACAGGTGATCGAATCCGGTTCTCCGGAAAAAATAGCCTTCAGCGAAACTGCCCGGCGTTTTTATCTGGGAGATGATTTCAGGCTGTAGTCATAGGGGATTCAGAAAAACGATTTGAGTCTGTTTTAAGCAGGGGCGTTTTACGGGCAGGAACAAAATCCTGCCTGCATCAGTTTTTATACTGCCCGCCGTCATAATCTGCGTTTTTTGTAAAACGGTTTTGCAAACCGTTTTATCTGCAAAACGACTTGCGTCTGTTTTTAGTTTTCGGCGTTTTGCAGAAATTCGGAAAGCGCAGATTATGACGGTGGAAAGAATATATGAAACATGAAACACACATTGTGATATGGCAATTGAATTAAAACAGCAGATCAAACTTAGCCAGCAATTGGTAATGACGCCGCAGCTTCAGCAGGCAATAAAACTGCTGCAACTGTCGAGACTGGAACTGATTGATACCATTCGCCAAGAACTGGAGGAAAATCCGGTATTAGACGATGTCCAGAACGAAGCGGACAGCGACGATCCGATCCCGGAACTGCTCGCAGAACCGGAGATGTCTGTCGCAGAGGAAATACCTCCGGAAAAAGAAGTGACAATAGAAGAAAAAATCCTGAGCGATGATACGGACTGGGGCAGCTATACGGATGAATACAATTCATCCGGAAAAGCCGGTTTTGAAACCGAGGGAAAAGACACACCGAAATTCGAGACATTTATTTCCCATAAAGAATCCCTGAGCGAACATCTCCTGTGGCAGTTCATGATGACGGGCCCCGGTGAAGAGGAACAGAAGATCGGAACCCTGATTATCGGAAATGTTGACATTGACGGGTATGTCGCGCTCTCTGTCGGGGAAATCGCGGCTCTGAACGGTTCCTCACCTGAAAAAATCGCCGAAGTGCTGGCTGTGCTGCAAAACCTCGATCCTCCCGGCGTGTGTGCAAGAGACATCAGGGAATGCCTGCTTATACAGGCACAATATCTGAAAATCGCCAATCCCCTCGTGACAGAGATTATCAGAAACTATCTCCCTTATCTTGAAAGCAAAAATTACAGTTTCATCTGCAAAGAACTGAAAGCCGATACAGAAGATGTGAATATGGCTGTGAATATTATCAGAGGACTGGATCCGAGACCCGGAAGAGCATTCAGCGACGAAGAGCCGCATTATATTGAGCCGGATATTTCTGTTTACAAGGTGGAAGATGATTTCGTGATTATGATGAACGATGACGGAATCCCCAGACTGCGGCTTAACCCTTTTTACCGGAATGCGGTAAATGAAAACGGTAAGTTCAGCGAAAGCACAAAAGATTATATGCAGGAAAAGCTTCGGTCCGCGGCATGGCTGATAAAAAGCATTCACCACCGTCAGAAAACGATTTACAAGGTTATGGAAAGTATCCTGAAATTCCAGCGGGAGTTCTTTGAAAAAGGCGTCGCTTATCTGAAACCTATGGTGCTGAGAGATGTAGCTGCGGATATCGGCATGCATGAATCCACCATCAGCCGGGTGACCACAAACAAATATGCTTATACCCCTCAGGGCATTTTCGAATTGAAATATTTTTTTAACAGTTCTATCAATCGGGTTCACGGGGACGCAACCTCGTCCGCCAGTGTTCAGGAAAAGATAAAACACATTGTCGAAGCCGAAGACCCGAAAAAGCCCTACAGCGATGACAAAGTCGCCGAACTTCTGGAGAACATGAATATACATATCGCCAGGAGAACAGTAGCCAAGTATCGGGAAATGCTTAGGATACTGCCATCTAACAAACGCAGACAACTATAGGGAGGCATGAATCATGCAGACATCTGTAACATTTAAAAATCTTGATCCGTCAGAACATCTGAAGGCTTATGTCAGTGAAAAACTGAACCGCTTTGACAAGTTTCTTGACAATCCGGCTGAAGCAGGTGTTGTTCTTTCGGTTGAAAAATTTCGGCATATTGCCGAAATCAAAATAACGGGTGACCGTCTGAGCATCAACGGCAAAGAAGAGACAAATGATATGTACTCTGCCATTGATATGGTTTTGGACAAGCTTGAGAAACAGCTCAAGAAAACCAGGCAGAAAAGCCGGGAACGCAGAACCGGCTCCAAAACCCGGGTGACAGATATGATCGCCGATGAGGAAACCGTTCCTCCGGCAGATGAAACCGCAAAGCAGGTCAAGGTTGAGAGTGTCGAGTACAAACCCATGGATGTCGAAGAGGCTCTCATGCAGATGGACCTTGACGATAATATGTTTCTGGTGTTCACAAATGCCAAAACAGACCAGATCAATGTCCTTTACCATCGCAAAGACGGACATTACGGACTGATTCAGCCCAGAAGCTGAGAAGTGAGAAGTGAAGAGTGAGAAGTGAGTATTTCTCATTTCTCACTTCTCACTTCATAATCCCGGATCGGCGAATAATTATGAAAATTCTCGATGTCTTGCAGAAAGACGCCATTGTTTCAAATCTGAAATCACGGGACAAAAAAGGGGTAGTGTCAGAATTGGCAGCACCTGTGTCCCATATTGCCGGCGTAAATCATGAGGAACTTGTGCGGATTCTCATGGACAGGGAAAGGCTCGGCAGCACCGGCATCGGCGGCGGCATAGCTATTCCTCACGGCAAAATCAAAGCACCCGGATCACTGACCGTCGGTTTCGGTTTAAGCCGGAAAGGAGTTGACTTCGAATCCATGGACAGCCGTCCGACCCATATTTTTTTCCTGCTGATAACACCGGAAAATTCCACGGGTCTGCACCTGAAACTCCTTGCCCGGATTTCAAGGATTCTGAAAAATGAGCCGTTTAAGGAACGGCTCTTGAATGCCTCGGGCGCGGATGAAATTTTCAATATCATAAAAGATGAGGATGAGGCATTCTGAAGGAGGCCGGGGGTTCGGGGTCAGAGGTAAGAGGTGAGATGACACCCCTGCCCCGAACCTCTGACCGCTGACCCTGTTAATATTCCAGTGAAAAAATTAAAATTTTTTATTATCACAGGGCTTTCAGGCTCCGGCAAAAGTACGGCGATTGCTGCTTTCGAAGATGCAAGATTTTACTGTGTTGACAACATGCCGGTGGCACTGCTTCCGAAATTTCTGGAATTGCCGATTGAAAGCGAGTCTGAAATCGCAGGGCTTGCCTTTGTCATGGACCTGCGTGAAAAAGGCTTTCTGGCCGGATATAAATCCATATTCGAAACTCTCCGCCAAAAAGGATATGCGTTTGAGGTGCTGTTTTTAGAAGCCGATGAGAAAATTCTGTTGCAGCGCTACAGCCAGACCCGCCGCTATCATCCGCTGTCTCAGGACAGAAGCCTCATGGAGGGCATTCTCGCGGAAAAAGAGCATCTGAAGGAACTCAGGGCTTATGCTGACCGGATTATCAACACCTCTGATTATACGGTTCACAAACTCAAATCTTTGATTCTCGACATAGCGCAGAGTGTCGGAAATCTTGCGCTGATGAAGATCAATATTGTCTCATTCGGTTTCAGATACGGGATTCCCAATGACGCGGATCTTATAATTGATGTCCGTTTTCTTGCGAATCCTTATTTTGTTCCCGAACTTAAACCGCTTGACGGAGAGACCGAAGCAGTGCGAAATTATGTGTTAAGCCGCGGGGAGACGGTTATTTTTTTGGAAAAATATCTGGATCTGATTGACTATCTGATTCCGCTGTATGAAAAAGAAGGAAAGGCTTATCTTACCATCGGCGTAGGATGTACCGGCGGACGACATCGTTCTGTTGCCATTGCCCGTACCCTGTTCGAGCATATCAGCAAGCCGGGAAAACGGGTGGAAATCATTCATCGGGATATCGGGAAGGAGTGAATATTGAAAATTGAAAATATTCAACGGTTAAGGAGTATTAAGTGATAGGAATAGTGATTGTGACACACGCCCGGCTCGGAGACGCGCTGATTGATGCCTCCGAATTCATTCTGAATGCTCGCCCTGAAGGGGTTACGGCGGTCTCGATAAATATAAAAGAAAATGTGGACAAACTGCGTGAAAAAGTCGCGGAAGCCGTCAAAAAAGTCAGACAGAAAGAGGGAGTCCTCATTCTTACAGATATGTTCGGCGGAACTCCTTCCAATCTGAGCTATTCATTTCTGGAAGAAGGCCGGACAGAAGTCATATCCGGGGTCAATCTTCCCATTCTGATAAAGGCGGTGAATTCCCGTGATGATATGAGCCTCTCCAAGCTTGCAGAAAATCTCGAAGCTTACGGGAAAAGGAGTATCTCTTTGGCAAGCGGGATTTTAAAAGGAAACAAACGCGGATAAAAACGTAGGGGCAAGCCGGCGGCTTGCCCTGTTTACACCGGCAGCATTCCCCTGCCACATCAAAGGAGAAAATATGGCTGTAAAAATAGGTATCAACGGTTTCGGAAGAATCGGGCGGATTGTATTAAGAGCCGCGCTTAAACATCCGGATATCGAAGTAGTGGCAATCAATGATCTCATGGATGCGGCAACCATGGCGCATCTTCTGGTTTATGATTCTGTACACGGTAAATTGGACGCTGAGGTTAAAGTAAAAGACAATGCACTTGAAGTGGCGGGCAAATCCATTGCCATCACCTCTGTAAAAGACCCGGCTCTGATCGGATGGGGCGCATTCGGGGCGGATATTGTGGCAGAATGCACAGGGCTTTTCACTGAAGCAGAAAAAGCAGCCAAACATTTAGCCGCGGGCGCGCGCAAAGTGATTATCTCCGCGCCGGCCAAGTCTCCGGATATTACCATTGTCATGGGCGTCAATTCCAACCGCTATGATCCACGGCAGCATCACATCATCTCCAACGCGTCCTGTACCACCAATTGTCTCGCGCCGGTTGCCAAAGTGCTTCTTGAAAATTTCGGCGTAAAATGCGGATTGATGACCACTATTCATTCATACACAGGGGATCAGCGCCTGCTCGATTTTCCCCACAAAGACCTTCGCAGGGCAAGGGCAGCGGCATTGTCCATGATTCCGACTACTACCGGCGCGGCAAAAGCGGTTTCACTGGTACTGCCGGAACTTGCCGGAAAGCTCAACGGGCTTGCGATTCGGGTTCCCACGCCCAATGTCTCCATTGTTGACGTTGTGGTCACAGTGGAAAAATCCGGGGTTACGGTTTCGGATGTCAATGATGCTCTGAAAAAAGCCGCGGAGGGTCCGCTGGCAGGTATTCTCGGATACTGCGATCTGCCGTTAGTCTCGTCTGATTTTAACGGATCGCCGCTTTCTTCCATTGTGGATTCTCAGACCACGTATGTAGTTGACAATATGGTGAAAGTGCTTTCATGGTACGACAATGAAACCGGATATTCCACCCGGATGGTTGATCTTGCGGCAATGATCGGCGCGCAGCTTTAATCATGATGTAGGTTGGGTTGAGGAACGAAACCCAACCTATTTTTATATGTAGGAGTTAGGCAGTTGCATGATTTTAAACGCTAATTGACGCTGATAAACACCGATTAATCAGAAAAATAAATTCAAGTGCGTAAGTTCTATTAACATCATAATTGTTTAACAGAAAGGAATTTTGACAAATGGAGGAAAATCGAAGGCCCCTGATTGCCGGAAACTGGAAAATGTTCAAAACCTGTTCCGAGGCTGTTGAAACCGCAGCGCAGCTTGTCAAACTCGTCGCGGATGTGACAGCTACGGATGTGATGATCGCACCGCCTTTTACCGCACTATTTCCGGTATCGGAAGCGATAAAAAACAGCAATGTCGTTTTAGCCGCGCAGAATCTTTTCTGGGAAAATGAAGGAGCATATACCGGTGAAATCTCCGCGGGCATGATTCTTTCCGCGGGATGCACAGCGGTAATCATCGGACATTCGGAACGGCGTCAGTTTTTCGGCGAAAGCGATGAAACCGTGAATAAAAAAATAAAAGCCGCGATCAAAGCGAAATTAATACCGATTTTCTGCGTGGGAGAAACCGAAAAAGAACGCGAATCAAAAGATACGTTTTCTGTGCTTGACAAACAGATGAAAAAAGGATTACAAGACTTTTCCTCAGATGATCTGAAAACGCTGGTCATCGCGTATGAACCGGTCTGGGCTATCGGAACCGGTAAAACCGCGACAAGCGGTCAGGCTCAGGAAGTTCACCGCTTTCTGCGGGAAGAGTGTATGGAAAAAAAATTCGGAAATAAGCTTGCCAAATCCGTCCGGATACTGTATGGAGGGAGCGTCAAACCGGGCAACATCGGAGAATTGATGTTCATGCCCGATATTGACGGCGCATTGGTCGGCGGCGCAAGCCTGGACGCCGAAACATTCGGTAAAATCGTTCATTA
>DYRK01000202.1:6896-9592 GCA_020718785.1 Desulfatirhabdium butyrativorans
TCACCTCTTACCTTAAAAAAAGTTGACAGATTCTTATGACCATCGTACTCGTTCTTATTCATGTCATTGTCTGCATCGCGCTGATTATGATTGTACTGTTGCAGACGGGAAAAGGCGCGGATATGGGCGCCGCTTTCGGAGGAGGAGCCAGCCAGACACTTTTCGGGAGCAGCGGAGCTTCTACTTTTCTGAGCAAAGCCACAACCATTGCCGCAATTATATTCATGGTGACATCGCTGTTTCTTGCTTATTTTTCCAGCCACAGGGTAGGAAGTTCTGTGCTGTCTGACACAAAGCCGCCGGCAGAGGAATCCGCGCCTGTGAAAACAGAGGCTGTTCCTGTAGCGAATGTGCCTGCAGGAACTGTTCCTGTAACAGGAAATACCGCGACTGTGCCTGTGAAAACAGAGGTTGCGCCTGTAGCGACTGTGCCTGTGAAAACGGAAACTGTTCCTGTAACGGAAAATACCGCGACCGTGCCTGTGAAAACAGAGGTTGCGCCTGTAACGACTGCACCTGTGAAAACAGAGACTGTTCCTGTGACGGAAAATACCGCGACTGTTCCTGTAACGGAAAATACTGCGGCTGTGCCTGTGAAAACAGAAATCGCACCTGCGCCCGCGGCAGAACCCTCACAGCCTGCAACACCGGCTGCGCCTGAAACAGAAATTCCGGCATCATCACCGCCGGCAGAGACAACGAATCAGAATAATTGATATTTTCTGATCCGGCAAAAAAATATCGGACACAGCGTAATTTTGATATAAAAAAGCTTGACTTGTGAACCGGAACAGAGTAAAAGGACACGAGTTTAAGGCAGGAAAAGCTTAAAAAATGCCGAAGTGGTGGAATTGGTAGACACGCTATCTTGAGGGGGTAGTGGGCAAACCCGTGCCGGTTCAAATCCGGCCTTCGGCACCAAACGGATAAAACAAGGCGTAACTTTAAAAGTTACGCCTTTTGTTTTTTAAAGCTCCGGAGTGCAAAAATAGAGCGAAGCGATTTTTTGCACTTTACACTTTACCGAATGTAGGTTTAACAAGTTACGCCTTTTGTTTTTTAAAACTCCGGAGTGCAAAAATAGAGCGAAGCGATTTTTTGCACTTTACCGAATGTAGGAAAAAAATGCTGATAACCGAGATACTAAATAGAAATGCCAGATGCTGCGGCAATGAAACCGCGCTTATAGAACGCAATCCTGCACAGGATATCCGCAAGGAAATCACATGGGAACAATTCAATATCGAGGCGAACCGCATTGGCAACGCGCTCATGTCAAGAGGAATCCGAAAAGGCGACAAGGTCATCCACCTGATGATGAACTGCATCGAGTGGCTTCCGATTTATTTCGGCATCCTCCGTACCGGCGCGTGGGCGGTTCCGCTCAATTTCAGGTTTTCAGGAGAGGATATCCGCCTCTGCGCGGAGGTTGCAGAGGCAAAGGCGCTGATATTCGGCGAAGAATTTATTGATCGTCTGAATTCCGTAAAGCGGTCTTTAGATAAAACCGTCTCAATCTATATTTTTGCAGGTCCCAAAGAAAAATGCCCTGATTATGCGGAATATTACGAGGAAGTTCTGTCATCCGCGAATGCCGATGATCCGAATGTCGAAATCAGTCTTTGCGACAGCGCGGCACTCTATTTCACATCCGGAACAACCGGCACACCGAAAGCCGTTCATCTGACCCATCGGAATCTCGAATTTGCCTGCTATGCTGAAAACCGTCACCACAATCAGACCCATGCGGACAATTTTCTCTGTATTCCGCCTCTGTATCATACGGGTGCGAAAATGCACTGGTTCGGCAATTTTATTGTGGGTGCAAAAGCGGTAATTCTGAGAGGAATCAGTCCGAAATGGATATTGGAAGCAATTTCCGAAGAAAAAATCACGATAGTCTGGCTGCTGGTTCCCTGGGCGCATGATATTCTGATTGCCCTTGAAAACGGGGATATCCGCCTCAGCGATTATGATCTGTCGAGATGGCGGCTGATGCACATCGGCGCGCAGCCGGTTCCGCCTCATCTGATCAAAAAATGGAAGGCGGTTTTTCCGCATCACGATTATGATACGAATTACGGACTTACGGAATCCACAGGTCCCGGGTGCGTGCATCTGGGAATTTCGAATATGCACAAGGTCGGCGCTATCGGCGTGCCGGGCTTTGACTGGGAGTGCATGATCTGCGACTGGGAATCGCTGATTATGGACAGAAGCCTGAAACCCGCGCCGCGCGGAGAAGCCGGCGAACTCGCTGTCCGGGGCCCTGGAGTGATGAAAGAATATTATAAAAATCCGAAAGCCACCGCGGAAAGTCTTATTGACGGCTGGCTGCTGACCGGGGATATTGCACGCATGGATGAAGACGGCTTTATCTGGCTGGTGGATCGGAGAAAAGACATTATCATCACGGGCGGAGAAAATATTTTTCCGGTGGAAATCGAGGATTTTTTCATGGAAAACAATAAAATTCAGGATGTTGCCGTTATCGGTATCCCGGATGAACGCCTCGGAGAGATTACGGCTGCCGTGATAAAGCTCAAGCCTTGTCAATCAATGACCGAAGAAGATGCGCTGAAGTTTTCCGAAAAACTTCCGAGATATAAACGCCCGAGGAGAATCTTTTTTGACGATGTTCCGAGAAATCCCACCGGAAAGATTGAAAAGCCCAAGCTGAGGAAAAAATATAGGGA
>DYRK01000909.1 GCA_020718785.1 Desulfatirhabdium butyrativorans
CTAAATAGATTGATGAGATTGCCCAACTCCGATGGAATATTTTCTGTCAACTGATTTCCGTAGAGACTGAGGAATAGGAGATTAGTAAGGTTGCCCAACTCCGGCGGAATACCCTCTGTCAGCCTGTTATTACTCAGATAAAGCAGTGTTAGAGCAGTAAGATTTCCCAACTCCGGTGGAATACCCCCTGTCAGTTGGTTTTCAGACAGACTAAGGAATGTCAATTCAAAGAGATTACCCAATTTCGGAGGGATACTCCCTGTCAGATGGTTTTGAGACAAATCAAAGAATGTCAGTTCAGAGAGATTCCCCAATTCCGGAGGAATATTCCCCATCAGTTGGTTTTTGGACAATTTAAGCTCTGTCAAATGGTTATTTCCCTCATCACAGGTAACACCGAACCACGTACACTCGGTTCCCGGTTCGCCGAGCCAGTTGGTGCTGTCCGTCCAGTTCGGCCCGTCCGTGCTGTTATAAAGTGCGATCAGGGCTTCTCTTTCGACAGCGGGAATTGCCGCAAAGAGATTTCCGCAGGTGACTGCGATCAATGCCGATACGATAAGGATTGCGCTTACGCTTCTTTTCAACATGGTCTCACAACAGCATATTCTCTTATTGCCTGCATGTTATTTCCTCCTCATTGTGTTCGTAGCAGTGTCATGCCCGCCGGCCTGACCCTGCGAAACCGCAATCATGAAAATCCTTTAATCCTGAAAATCAGGGTTCAGACAATTGTCCGAACCCTGATTCAAGGATTAAAGGATTGGCAGGATTTCGGTCAACCCTTTCGGACTCCGGAGTGCTGAAATGAAATTTTAGCACATCAGGGAAATCCTGAAAATCAGGGTTCAGACTGCCGCCGGCATAAGCGTAAAGACACGGGCGAATTTGGCGGCTTCCTTTATGTCGCCCCGGTTCAGGGCAGCCCGCACATCATCTAATTTTTGTGCATCTTCGAGAGAAAGATAAGGCGACCAGCTTTCGTATGTATAAATCAGTTCCACATCAACTTCGGCTGCATACTGTCCTTCATGTAAAAATTTTGTATGCTTCTGTTTCATATCATCCTCTCCTTTTCATAAAATCGTCCGACCATCTTTCGGGATCCGGTCTGTATGCGGTCACTATAACAGCAGGTGACAAAGCCCCTTTCGGAATTCCCCATACTACATGCACGGGCTTCCCCTGCTTGTCCCTTTGCAGAAGGAGAACACATGCTCCTTTGGGGTATTCGGGATAATCTTCGACAAGCTCGGCTTCTGTGATACCGGCAATAATATCTCTGACAAAAATATCGTCCTCAGCCAGTCCATCATAACCATGCGCCGATATTTTTATATCTCTGCATCTGACGAGATCAAGTATTTTTTTTAAAGTCCTGCTCATATCTGATGTCTCCCGAATTCCGGAGTGCTGAAATGAAATTTTAGCACATCAGGGAAATCCTTTAATCCTGAAAATCAGGGTTCAGACAATTGTCCGAACCCTGATTCAAGGATTAAAGGATTGGCAGGATTTCGGTCAAGCCGTTGAATTTTTTGAATCAGGGGTACAGGCTGAACAAAAATCATGAAAATCCTTTAATCCTGAAAATCAGGATTCGGACAGTCACCACAATGTTCTCAGTCCGAAATCTTGATAATCCTCGAATTTTTTATCCTTCGATATCAGGATAAGATTTTTTCTTATTGCCTGCCCATACTACCGGACAATTTTTTGTAAGCTATTGATTTTATTACAAGTGCCGATTCAGGCTATTTGAATAAAATCAACGGCTTATGGATTTTTGTCCGGTAGTATGTTGCCTGCCATATAATCATCCTGTCAAAAGGGTCTTTGTGTGCGGTTCTCGGAAGTTTGTAAAAAGAAGCCATATCTTCCTGCGAAATATGCAAAAGACATTTTCGGAAATAAGGAATCAGTGCCATACCGGCTCCGGGCCTTTTTTCGG
>DYRK01000910.1 GCA_020718785.1 Desulfatirhabdium butyrativorans
CGTCATATTCAAAACTCCCTGTGTATCCGGCGGAAGTTTTTGAACTCACCCGTCCCGAGACATCATAGACAAAATCCGTGACAATGCCGTTCGCACTAATCTGGGGACACAATAAATTGATAAATTGAAATTAAATAAGTATTATGTCCCCAGATTGATGTCCCCAGATTGTGCAGATTGGATGTCCCCAGATTGGATAGGCGGGCTGCGTCTTTTTGCAGCACGCATGACAAAAAGCCACGTCCGATAAGGTGGCCTTATCGGACGTGCCGAACGGAGCGGCTTTTCTCAATGTGGATGGGTACCCGGAGCCGCCGGAGCTGGCCTTTCGCTCTGGGCGCGGGCGGGGAATATAAAATAAGACCGGCTGTCCCATCAGGTGCCGGAACCCGCCGCGCTTTTTGGCGGATGGAGGCCCGATGAGACAGACGCTACCGCAAGGGGCGGGTGGTCGGGCCTCTAAAATCAAGACGGGCTGCGGGCATTAAAATTGATAGAATTCCTTTCCGCAGCCCTTCCTTGCCGTTTTTCACGTTGCATCGTTGGATAAAGAGAAAGTGCGAATGATTTCTTTGCACGCGGACAATATATCCTGTCTGGCAGAATCAAGATATCGGTTCATTTCGTCATCCATTCGTTGCAAGTAATCATTAGCGCAACGTGCGCGCATTTCACCAAGGGGAAAGTGATCTGTTTCGGATTCAATTGCGCGGATTGGCATAAACACTTCATTCTCCGGTTGACCAACTGCGTGCCTCAAAGCGCAGATTCTTCGTGCTCCTTCAATTAGATGCATTCGGCCCTCAATCATCGCTGTGGCAACGGCAACCAGTTCAGAACGTTTCTTTTCGATAATGGTTTCCTGAAGGCTCATCAATTACCTCCTGGAAACTTCGTCTTAAATTCAACCCGTTGGCCCGTCTTGATGTTTTCAACCCAATGTGTTTCAAACTGAACACCATCACGAGCAGTATAAGACGAACTCGTCTTTTTCACCCAATCCGCTGGATTGCCACCATATTCTTTGGCTACACGGCCAGCGTCACGGAAAGGCACACGTCCGCCACTACCTGCCATGATCTCGCCGACCTCACCCATCTGGGCTTGACTGGCTAATGATTTATTCAGTCGTACCGCATCTGCCGCATTATGCGCTGCATTTCCTGCACTCTTTGCGGCAGTAAAAACTTTCAATATACCGCTGCCTGAAAAGCTTGCAATACTAATTCCTCTCAGAGCGTCTTCTCCGTATCCGCTTATGCCTCCTTCCGCAAACCCTTCACCGAATCTGAGAATATCGACAAAACCGCCGCCGATATCCATAACTGTCTGAAAAGTTGCGGCTATTGCCCACAGGTCAGGATTATCCGAAACTGTCCGTCTCAGAATCAGACCTGCTTCACATGCGGAATCCTGCCATGAATCGGCTATGTCGGATGGCGAAAACAATCCGTAAGGATCTGTCCGGATAACGGGATTTCCTCCGACATAAGCATACAGATTCACCCCGCCGTCCAGCCCAATCGGATCAGGCGTGAGATACCTTCCCGTATCAGGGTCATAGTATCTGTTCCAGTTATAGTGCAGCCCCGTCTCCGCATCAAAATACTGCCCCGGGAAGCGGAAGTTGTTTATGACAGTCTCCGTGACGACCTGCGCTTCGCCGAAGGGCAGATAAGCCGCTGCCCACACAACCTCGCCGGATGCGCTCACAATTTTCTGAGGCGTGCCGAGGTGATCGTTGACGAAGTAATACCACCCGGCCTGCGGACCGTAAATCCTCATGGCGACGCGTTCGCCGTTCAGGTAAACATAATCCCGCAGGGGCGTGCCGCTTCCGTCGGTTTCGGCGATCAGGTTTCCCGCATAGTCGTAATGATACAGCGTGACAACGCCGGACGCAAGCTTTTTAACACGCCTGCCCTGTCCGTCGTAGAAATACTCTCCGACA
>DYRK01000911.1 GCA_020718785.1 Desulfatirhabdium butyrativorans
CCCGATTCTAACGGATTTTCATTATTTCTTTTTTGGCATCTTCGGCAAGAGTTGTGTCCGGAGCAAGCTCGGTCACTTTCTGATACATGAAAACAGCCTGCGGGTAATTATGCGCCAGAGTATATGCCTCTCCCAGATCAAAATAAACTGCCGCAAAATTAGGAGCATTTTTCACGGCTTTTTCGAGCGTTGCCACCGCTTCCCTGATTTTGCCCAGTGCAATATAAGTTTTGCCCAGTCCTTTCAGCGCGACCACAAAATCGGGTTCTATTTTAAGGCTTTCAAGATAATATCTTTCAGCGGTTTCATACTGCTTTTTATTGTAATATGCCAGACCCAGATTCGAAAGAGGAAAATGAGGAGTGGCATACAAAAGGTCCTCGGTGATTTCTTTGAATATTGCAATCGCGGCATCCCATTCTCCCTTTGCCAAATAAGCTGTTCCCAGATTGTTTCGAGCCGGCGCGTACTCCGGATTCAGCACTACGGCTTTTTTAAAACATTCGACAGCCAGGTCCATCTTTCCCTTCATCATATAAGTTAAGCCCAGATCATTCTGAAGATAGGGATCATCAGGATAAAGCTTTGCAGCTTTGAGAAACTCATTCAATGCCGCGGTATAATCTCCCTGTGCATAGTAAGCTTCCCCCAGATTCCTCGATGCTTCGCTCTGCTGTTTCGGAATTTCCATATTTGCGGTTCCGCATGAACTGAGGAAAAGCAGAAGGCAGAGGAAAAGAGAAGTCAGAAGTGAGAAGTTAGAAAAGAGAAATTTTTGTTTCATCATTATGTATGACTTACGCACCTGAATTTATTTTCCTGATTATTCTTTCCACCGTCACAATTTGCGCTTTTCAAATTTTCTGTAAAACGCCCAGGCTTAAAACAGACGCAAATCGTTTTATCGGCAAAACCGTTTTACAAAAAGCGCAGATTATGCCGGTGGTCAGTATAATTGGCGTTTATCAGCGTCCATCAGCGGTTAAAAATCATGCAACCGCGTATGATTCACTTGAGTCCGGAGAATTTTTGACAGCATCAATAAGTTCCACAGTGCAGCGAGTTTCGGCAACATTATGAACTCGGACAATATGCGCTCCGTTCAGAACCGCCGCGGCAACCGCAGCCTGTGTTCCGGTTTCCACCTGCGGCAATTGTGGATTGATGTCTTTTTCTTCCGGATTCCCTATATGAAGCCGCGGACAGGATTTCAGAATTTTCCGGATAAATGCTTTTCTGGAAGGACCCGCGAGAATCGGCAGATCAAGCACGGCAAATTCATGCAGCTGTCTGATAATTGAAAGATTATGCTCTATGGTTTTTCCGAAGCCGATGCCCGGATCAATGATAATTTTCGAGCGCGAGACCCCGCTTTTTTCAGCCGCAGCAATGGCATTTTCAAAAAATTGCCTGATTTCTCCGATCAGATCATCATAAACCGGCTCGATCTGCATGGTTTTCGGTGTCCCTCTGATGTGCATGAGAATAAGCGGCACCCCGTATTCAGCGGCGACTCCTGCCATATCGGGGTCAAATGCCAATGAACTGATATCGTTTATAATTGCTGCTCCGGCACCGATTGCGGCCCGGGCGACCTCCGCCTTTGTAGTATCAATGGAAATCGGAACAGAAATCCGTGCGGCTAATTTTTCGATTACAGGCAATACGCGCCGCATTTCTTCCCGTGCAGAAACCGGCTCGGAAAAAGGACGCGTGGATTCTCCGCCGATGTCAATAATATCGGCTCCGTCTTCCGCCAGTTTTTCCCCCCGGGACAAGGCTTCTTCATAGCTGAAAAATTCTCCGCCGTCTGAAAAAGAATCCGGCGTAATATTCAGAATGCCCATGACACAGGTCTTCGGACCAAGTTCGAGACAATGATTTTTCCATGAAAGTCTGTAAGTTTTCATAGCAGATTCCGGAGTGCTGAAATTTCATTTCAGCA
>DYRK01000912.1 GCA_020718785.1 Desulfatirhabdium butyrativorans
TAGACAGACATCGTTCCCCTGCCTGCATGAATAACAACATTTCTTGCAAGTTCGGACACCGCGGTCACAATCCGGGTTTGGGCAAGCAGGGAAAAGCCCATTGTCTGCATCAGCGCTTTGACCTTCTGCCGGGCAAGGATGATGTCTTCATAACTTGAAAGCGAAACTTCGAAGCATTTATTATTTCCGGTTATTTTCATCTTTTTTCCCTGTGAGGCACTCCAAAATGGCAAGCGCGTCTTCAATATTCAAAGCAGTATGAAGCGTTTTCATGGTCAGCCCCAGTGAGATCAAAGTGAGAACCACCTCTTTTTTCATGCCTGAGAGGACAGTTTCCGTTCCCATCAGTTTTGCCATTTTTGCAGTTTCGACAAGGAGTCTTCCCAGAAAACTGTCAATGATACTCACCGCGGACACATCAATAATGAGTCCTTTGGCTCCGGTTTTCTCAATTTTATCAAGAATATCTGTCTGAAGTTTTCTGGCAGTCTGATCATGTATTTCGACCTGAATGGGAACAATAATGTTACTGCCTATACTGAGGATGGTGACTTCCCCCATAGTCCTCCTTATTTTTCTATAGTGACGTTGATTGTCCGGAGTGCCGAACTTACAGTTTGGCAGGTCGGTTTCACACGCCGATTATTTTCTGCCCTGTCAGTTCAAGGGCGAACTGAAGACCGTCTGCCATTGAGCTTCGGGTGATAAAACCGCCGAGGTCAACGCCTAACTGTACGAGAGTCTGGGCAATTCTTGAACGGACGCCGGTGATGATACATTCCGCGCCCATTAGTCTGACTGCCGACGCAGCGGTGATGAGATGCCGTGCGACCAGCGTATCCACTACCGGAATTCCCGAAATGTCCAGAATCGCCACTTTTGACTGAGTACCTTCCAATGCGGTCAGCAGACTTTCCATCATCAACTGGGTTCTTTCGCTGTCTAACATACCGATGAGCGGAATCATAATAATTTTATCCCAAACCCTGACCACGGGAACCGATATTTCCATAAATGCCCGCTGCTGATCCGAAATAAGCCTTTCCCGGATATTCACATAAATTTCAAAAGCATTGATACCGAGACGGTCAATAAACTGATTGACCTGCATAATCGCGTCGGCAAGTTCTCTGTCGGCAAAATGTTTCTGAATCACAGGGAATATGGCGTCTTTCATGGAAAATATAAAGACCGATATTTCTGCAGGATTGATGTTCTGCGAAGTCATCTGACTGCTTATGTCGGTAATAAGATTGCTTATTTCTTTATAAAATTGACTTTCCTCGTCTTCTTTTACCGGCAGAACGCTGATAAAATGATCCAGCATGTTCCGGGTGATAGTTCTCATTTCATCCACACCGGTAATTTCTACCAGAGATTTTGCCCTGATGATAAGATGATTGTTCCACCGCTCAAAAATATCATCGCGGTCTTTTGATAAAAGTGCTGTCAAATCTTTGCCTGTTACTGCCATTGCGATATTCCTCCTTAATTTAATGTTAAAGCGGTTTTGAATTCGGCATCCAGTTCATCATCCGGAGTGCTGAAATGAAATTTTAGCACAGTCAGTATATCGAAAGTTCTCCCGAAATGCTCGCTTGGGATTGACAAATCCCAAGCATTTTTCAGCGCCAAAGGATAAAAATGACCGTCAATCCGCCGGGAGCGGTCAGGGAGCATTTCCGATCTTCTCCTCGTTTCTCCTCGTTCCCAAGCCCCAGCTTGGGAACGCACTTGTACTCGAAGCCCCAGCTTCGAGTCATTTCTCATTAGGAGAAGCCAGGGCTTCTCTGACAAGTGCGTTCCCAAGCTGGGGCTTGGGAACGAGAAAAACGAGAGAAAGCCGGGGCTTAGGAACGAGAGAAATTTCAGCACTCATCCCCCCATATGCATCAAGCTAAGATTATTCTTTTAATAAAACTGAATTGTTATCAT
>DYRK01000203.1 GCA_020718785.1 Desulfatirhabdium butyrativorans
TTTTATATCGAACTCACGTTAACTTAATGGCAGTGAAGCCCCGGCCTGGGAACGCTTATGTACCCGAAGCCCTATGCTTCGGGCGGTTTCCGATTATAAGAGAACCCGGGCTTCTTTGCAAGAGCAAATGGGTTTCACCCATCACTTTTGTAAAACGCCCACGCATAAAACAGACGCAAACCGTTTTGCCGATAAAACGATTTGCGTCTGTTTTAAGTATAGGTGTTTTACAAAAAATTTGAAAAGCGCAAATTATGACGGCGGAAAGAACATAAGAGAAGCCGGGGCTTGCAAGGGCGTTCCCAAGCCGAAGCTTGGGAACGGGAAGGAAGGAAAAAAGAAGAATTATTTTGTTTCTGCTACTGCATTGAGGATATACACCGCATTCTCGATGCCGAGTTTTCCGTCTCCGTTGACGTCCGCATCGGAATAGTCGTAGAAAAGCAGTTCCGGCAGCATCATCAGCGGTTCATCGCCCGGCAGTGTTCCGCTTTCCGATGATTCGGTGAGAATTTTAAGAACCCTGATCGCATCTGCCAGCGTGGGCTGCCCGTCGCCGTCCATGTCTCCGGGCTTCAGACCCGTTCCTGTCAGCGGAATTTCCAGCGCATCTTTACCCGGGGTATTGAATGCAACGGTCAGAGTCGCACTTTTGGATCCGGTATCCGAAGGCGTGAACACTACATCCGCAGTGCAGGTGTCTGCCGGATTCTTTCCCGAGCATTTGTCGTTTTTCACTTCGAAATCAGCGGCTCCGTCTCCGGCAACAGTCAGCGATTTGATGTCAATGCCGGTTCCGGTATCCGAGAAAGTAAGGGTCTGAGTTTCGCCTTTATCCGGATTCACGCCTCCGAACTCGCAGCGCAGCGGAGAAACAGGATTTCCCGTATAAGCAGAGGCTCTGTTGTTCGACTCGTCGGATTCGTCAATGCTGCTGTCCGAATCGAGCAGAATCTGAATCTTTGTGTCTGTTCCGGCAAAAGCGGTATTTGCAAACACGGAAAACACAGCCTGCGATTCGGTCCCGGGTTCAGACTCCGGCACGGTTACGATATTCAGTTCCTGATCGGCGATTATGTAAGAAATCTTCACATTCTTCGCCGACACGGTTCCTTTGTTTCTGAAAACGGCAATAATATCCGTCATGCCGTCTCCGTGCCTGTCAATCTTGCACTGAATTGCCTCCAAATCAGGCTTTACCGCATTGAAAGCGACCTTGTTATTGAATTCGTCTTTTTCATAAAGCGTATTGTCCGGGTCTGCAACCGCATATACCGCATAATCCGCCGTATCCGAAGGAACAGTCCATGCCAATTTTGCCTCGCCCTGTTCCCCGCCTCTGAGTTCCGAAGGCTCGACAGCCGCTTTTCCGATAAGCGATCCGCCGTTTTCCGGATCCCCGAGATAAAAAGACACATCGGCGCTTACTGGAAGATCGCCGCTGTTTTTCACCTTGCAGATCAGATTTGCGGATTTGCCGGGTGCAGGTGCTTCTTCCGTATCCGATACAGCTTGCAGACTGTCGGAAACGATTTCGAGATCATAAGAGAAACGGTAAGTTATATGATACAGATCGTTTGCGCCTGTAGTAAGATTCTGACGGTTGAAAACAAGATGAAGCGTTCCGTCATCCGAAAATGCGCCTTTGAAAGCCTTTTCCATTTTGTCATCACGGGTCAGTTGCAGCTCTTTGCTCCAGAGATCGCTTTCAGGATCATAAACACTGTAGAACAGATCCGGGTCTGCGGTGTCATTCAAACTCTGCCAGAGAACCACAAGCCTGTCTTCCGGGTCTTTGAAAAGCCTGAAATCCGAAAATGTGACAGATTCGCTGCCGCAGCGGACAATCTGATAAATGCCTTTCTGCGTCCAGTCCGTGAGCCTTGCCAGCGTAGTTCCTTTGAGCCAGATCAGTTCGGGATAACCGGTCTGAGTCAGAACAAGCTGCGGATTGTCGTCGCACTCCGCATCCTGAGTCAGTTGAACCGGAGTATTCCATTTTTCGCCGTCAAAATTGACATAGAAAATGTCCTCGTCTTCGGATGTGCCGAAATCGCCGTCCGTGTCTTTGATATAGGCAATGAAGATATTTCTTCCGTCGTAAGCATAGGAATACTTCAGGCACGCGCCGAAATCCTGCGGCACGGTTCCGATCTTCTCGAAGCCCGCTCCTGTCCATACTGAATAATTTATTTTATCGGGCTTCTGTGCGGAAGACATCATTTCATTGCCCTGATTGCTGATCCAGAACAGCATCAGTTCGCCGTTTCTGCCGGTTTTCAGCACAGGCTTGTGATCAATATAGGCGTTGTCCGTAAGCGCAACCGGGGGCGTCCATATCCCTGAATTGGGAGAATACACGGCATACACGATTTCCATTTCTTTGGTCATTGCGCTCATCACGTCTTCGAGATCGCCGTCTGCCGTGAGATTCTCATTCTTTATCCGCTCCCAGACCGCAACGATATCCCCGTTTCTGTCGAAAGCGATGTTCGGAGAATATTCCGCACGGCTGTCTTTCTGAGCAGGGACAGGAACCGAATATTCCGCTCCGTTGAAATAGGAGATATAAATATCGGTGGCCTGAAGGTCCCTGCGGGTCGGGTCGAAATACACGAAGGCAATTGCCGCATTTCCCTGATTTTCAGCCAAAGAAGGTTCTGCATAGGGATAGACATTCTCGATAATCCGGTATTCATTGCCCGGCTCTTCTTCTTCCGTCTCTTCTTCTTCCGACTGTCTTGCCCAGCGGCTCCGGCGGGCGACAGCGGAACCGGCTTCCGAGCCTGCAAAGCGGCTGTATTGTCCGTGATTCAGAAAATCTCTCGGAACTGCTTTCATGGGTTCGAGACCTTTGATGGTTCTCGATTTCATTCTGCCGTCGCTGCTCGGATAAGTGTAAGTATATTCCTCGGAAAGCGTTGTGGAAGCCCCCCATTTCGAGAAAGTAACAGAAGGCACGAGTTTTGCCTCGAATTTTTGCAGATAATCCGGCGATGCAGGGAACTGCCAATATACAGAAGTAGAAGCCTCGCCTGCCAGTTCGGCATTGACCGCATACAGATCAATGGCCATTGCAAGCCCGATTCTGTTTCCCACGTCTCCGTCGGCTTTGTTGAATCCCATGCCCTCGTCTTTGCTTATCATGCCGACTTTGATATTTGCGTTTGCACCCACTGTGCCCGTTATAGTTGCCTTGTCATTGAACCATTTTATTGCACCGCCGACAAAGGGCCAGTTTACAGCGTTTTCCAAAGGCGGAAACAGAGTGATCGGACCCACGGTTTTGCTGATTTCTCCGTCAATTCCGAGAATCAGAAAACCCTGATTCCACACAAGCCCCTGACCCGGTTTGTATTCGAATTCACCGCCGCCGCCGACGGTTCCGATAATCTTACCGCCTGCTGCCATGAATCCGCTCGAACCTTTCAGAAGAATCTCTCCTTCGCTTGTCAAAGGATTGTAGGAAAGTTCAAAGCCTGCCTGAGATTCGGGAATGCCGAATTCCCTGCCGCCCACAAACGGAACAAGACCCCATGCGCTCCACATATCGCCGAGTGTTTTCTTGCTGACAATAATTTCAACAGGTTCCTCGGGCCACTTTATGGAAACCGTGTATGTTTCTCCTCCGAAACTGAGTTCCCCGAGGTCCTTTATCCATTCGGGAACCGGCATAACCATAGGATATATCACAAAAGGCTCTGATTTCTGTCCCGCGGTGTTTTCGGCAGTAACGGTAAGTTTGTTGCTGTTGGCATTATTGCTTGCGGTAAAATCTTTCAGCAGGTTGAATTTATTGCCTGTAAAATCCTTGCCGTTGAGATTGAAAGTCACATTTTTCCGGCTTCCCTTATCCCATTCGATATCCGCAGAAATTTCAACATCCGCATCCACAGCAAGGAATTTTATATCCTTTGCCTCATGACCGCCGACTTTCACGCCTTTGACAATCGGTTTTTCAGACAATGCCTGAAGCTTTTTGTTGATTGTCTTTGTAGATGAATTTGTAAGCGTAACGGATTCGGATTCTTCATTAAATCCTGATTTGCTGAATCTGAGCGTATAATCGCCTTTACCCATATTCTCAAACTGGTAATATCCGTCTGAACCCGTGTTGCAGGACTCGCTTCCGAGAGAAACATATACATCCTGCAAAGGCAAATCTTTTGCCCCGTCTGTTACTCTTCCGCTTACAAAACCCGATGGCGGGTCATCTTCGGAATCAGGACAGGCACCGAGATCATAGCTCCATGGTTTAACGAAACAGACTCCATCTTCATCATAGTCGCAGTAATTGCCAGTCCATGTACCGCACTCCTGAATATAGTACCCACGAACATTAAATACTGTTCTTATATTTCCTCGCTTATAATCAGTATAGGAGACATTACAGCATGTGGATGAATAGGAATCTTCATAATGACCGTGCTGAGCACCGTTTTTGTAGGTTGAAACGATTTTACTCCATCCGCCGCCTGACCGTTTATGTTCTTCTGTCCATATGCCGTCCTCTTTTCCATGTTTGAAATTCCCGGATACAGAGATTTCAAATTCTGCCCCTTTTACACTTCCTGTCCATGCACCGTCAAGCAAGCCATTGACATAGATTCCCTTTTCTTCCTTGTTGTCAAACTTATTCCACCACAGCCGCCACCAACTTGTCTTTTCACCATGATAAACATTAGTAATACCTATGCTAAAATATGGTCCGTTCCTACGTCCTTTGGAATACTCGTATTGTGCCTGCAATTCTCCGTCTTCATCCCAGCTTTCATAAGTTCCTTCAAGATGAGAACTCAGGCTGACATGATAAGCATCATCGGCAAGATATTCCCTTGTATATCTTGCCTCAAGCTGACCGCCCGGCCAGTAATCATTGACCTTTTTTATCACCTTGCCCTGTTCGTATGAATAACTTGCTTTATAACTTGAGCCGTCTCTTCTCTCTAAATTTGTCGAAAGAATTTTCCCCTTATTATCATAGGTTTCTTTCAATTTTGATGCTTCCGCCCAATCAGTAGCCACCCATGATTGATACATTTGCCACAAGGAAGTATAATATCCCTTATAGTATGTCCATAAGCCTGTTTTTTTCCCCTGTGTGTAACTTCCTTCTATAACAAGACTGCCTTCCGAATCCCATTTTTTATATGCTCCGTGCAGTTCGCTTTTGTCATAATTCTGTTCCAATGTTTTCTTACCGTCGGAATAATCCGTGCAGGTTCCGTGACGCAAGCCGTCTTCATAGTTATATTCGCTTATAAGCCCTTCAGGACCCTGCAGAGTATCTTTTCCGTGCTTTATGTGCTGCCCGTCTTTCTTGGACAGATAATAGAAATACGTGCGTTTATATCCGCTTCCCCGCTCATATTCCGCCTTATATATTTCCTTTGCCCAGAGAATATCTATGAAAAAGGCATCATAACGGGACAGTCCATCGTTGTTTGTAGTGGTTACACCGATATAATATCCGACAGGATCATAAGGGATTTCCTTTGCTATTTTCAAAGTATCGCCGCTTATAGCAAAATATTCCGTGCCGTATTTCAGTTCAAAGGTATGTGTTGCTTTCCGGTTGGGAGACGAAGCAGTGAAAGTTCCCACAACTGTTCCGGCAGGGGCTTTTTCTTCGACAATGTTGCCGGAAAGATAACAGCCCAAAGGCGGCCGGGGTTCCGGTTCAGGCGGAGCAGAAAGAGTAAGTTTGACTATATCGGAATAATCGCTTACCTCCAAACTGTCGGGATCGGCAGGGTCGCCTTTGTATGCTCTGATACGCCAATAATAAGAAACTCCGGGCGCCGTGTCGTTGACCTCATGAGCAAGTCCGGTAACAGCTTTGCTGTTATACTCGTCGAAAAATGTTGAAAAATCGCTTTCAGTGGACACATCAAGAAGATAACCGTCTGCACATGCAAATTCGTACCATTCGACTCTGAAGGAGAAGGAGAAAGGGTCATAAGACGTCTTTATAACAGAGGGTTTTCTTGTCAGAGGAAGATCCACGGTAACGGTATTGGAATTATCGCTTTCCGTGCCGTCTGCTTTATATGCTCTGACCCTGTAATAATATGTTTTGCCGGGATTATCGTGACATACGTTTTGGCTTGTTCCCTCAACAGATTTGTTCTGATAACCTGTCAGAAAGGAAGAAAAATCGTTTTTTTCAGATACATCCAAATGATAGCCGCTTGCATCTTTTACCTCATCCCATGAAGCAATAAATCCCCACATGCTTACGGTTTCAGTCGGAGCATGAAGAATAACTTTGACTATATCGGAATAATCGCTTACCTGCAAATTGTCAGGATCGGCGGGGTCGTTTCTGTATGCTCTTATCCGCCAGAAATAGGTTTCCCCGGAAACTATCCCTTTGTTTACGTTATGAGAAAGTTGGGAAACAGCTTTATCGTGATAATCTTCCAGAAACAAAGAAAAATCGTTTTCCTTAACTAACACATCTAAAAGATATCCGCCCGCGCCGAGAAACTCATCCCATTCGGACTGAAAGCCGAAAGAATCGAATGTTGTGGTAGGTTTGACAGCCGGTTTACTTGTCAGGGGGAGCGTAACCTTAACTATATTGGAATACTCGCTTTTGGTTCTGCGCTTTTTTTCTGCGGCTACACGGAAAAAATACGTTTTTCCGGGAACGAGTCCGGTTACATTATAGCTGGTTCCGGCAACCAATTTGTTCTGATAACCTGCCAGAAAGGAAGAAAAATCGTTTTTTTCAGATACATCCAAATGATAGCCGCTTGCATCTTTTACCTCATCCCATGAAGCAATAAATCCCCACATGCTTACAGCGCCCATATCAGATGGCGATAAAGCAACAGGAGCTTCGATTGAGCCGCAGAAAGCCTTCATTATGCAACCCCATTCGGTAGCGTCCAAAGTTTCCCCGTCTGTAACCGAAGTCTTTTTATAGATATCCTCAAGCATGGAACGACACATGCTTGCCTCTCCGCAGTCAGACTCAGGGTAAGTATCGAGGAGTATCTCGAAGGTTGCCTCATCGCAGGTGCAGGTTTCCTGGGCATAAGCCGTGCCGCACATTCCCGCGGTAACCATAGCCAAAGCCGAAACTGTCAGCAGTATCCGTTTGAAAACTTGGTAATTCATGGTCTTTCTCCCTTCATGGAAAAGATTGACGATAAAAGCCCCGACGCGGATTTCACACGCCCGGCACACTGCCGCAAGATACATCAGTGCAAGCCTCAGTTCGGAAACGACGTTTTGACACATGGTAATTCCTCCTTCAAGTTTGGGGTTTGTTGCAAAAAGGCGGGTTTCATCCGCCCTACGAATAACTTTTTTATTTAGGTATCATAGAAATAAGGGGCTGTCTATTTATTTTTCAGATTTTTTTCTGAGAATTCAGAGCGTATCCGACCGATGAATTTATCCGCGGTATTCGGAAATTTTTTTTACTCGTTTCCAAGCCCCGGCTTGGGATTTCACCCGCCCGGCACATTGCCGCAAGATGCATCAGGGCAAGCCTCAGTTTGGAAACGACGTCATCCTGATTCAAAATATTATCATAGGGTTCGAGCGGTCAATCAGTTTTACTTCCGCACCGTACTTGGAAAAAAAGGCTTTTTTATGAACTGCCTGCTTTTTCCACTTGATTTCATAAGCCGAAATATTCTCATTTTCTTTAATCACCAAATCCACCTCGCTGCCGGAACTGCTCCGCCAGAAATAAAGATTCTTTTTCTGATCATCGAGCATATTCTGTTTGGCAATTTCGGCGATGACCCGATTTTCCCATAACGCGCCGATATCCGCCCTCAGAGGATTTAAGGAAAATTCATTCAGAACAGCGTTGCGTATGCCGGTATCCCAAAAAAATACTTTGGAAGTTTTATGAATCTCCTTTCTCGGATTGGTGCTGAATGCGGGCAGCCTGAAAATCACAAAAGTCTGCTCCAGCAAATCAAAATACCGCTCCGCCGTCTGTCTGGACATTCCGAGATTGGAAGCGATTTCATTGACCGACACTTCCGAGCCTGTCTGATATGCAAGAAGCATCAGCATTTTTTTAATCAGATCAGGCGTTTTTACAAGTCCGAGCTGCAAGACATCTTTCAACAGATAATCCGATACCAGATTGAGAAGAAATTTTGTCTTATCGGCTGTCAGTACGGCTTCGGGGTAATTTCCGAATACAAGACTCTGCATCAGCAAAGACTGAACAGGCTCGTAAAAATGCTGCAAAATCTGTTCATCGCTGAACACATCGGAATACCATGTCTGAGATCGGATGATTTCCCTGAAAAACAGAGGGAATAAGAAAATCTTTTCATTACGCCCTGTCAGACTTTCGGCAGACTGATTCATCAGATTCAGGCTCGAAGACCCCAGAAGGATGATTTTGGATTTGATTCTGCTGTCATACCAGCCTTTTATGATTCTTCCGGTTTCCGGGATGCGCTGCGCCTCATCAATGACAATAAATTGCGGATTTCCGAAACTTCTCACAGCATCATCCGGCGGCAGATGAGACGCTGCCAGAAATCTCTGTTTGTCCGTCTCAATATCGAAATTGAGAAAAACAGCCTGCTGCCCGTTTAAGACATGCTCTGCCAAAGTGGTTTTGCCGACCTGTCTTGCGCCGAGAATGATTGCAATTTTTCCGGATTCGGATATGCGTTTCAATCTGCTTTCGGCAATTCGTGAAATGTATGTCATTTTAAATCTCCTTTTTTGTAAAGGAGATTATACAAAATAATATTAGATTTTGTAAAGTATAAAATTGTCTGAACCATGATTCACAGGAGCGGTTTCTGATTGAGAGAAACCGGGGCTTCTCTGCAAGTGCGTTCCCAAGCCGGGGCTTGGGAACGAGAAAGGCTGGTTTCACCCAGCCTACGAATAACATTATGTTTTTGCGATTCCTTTTTGTATGGCATACTTCACCAGCTCCGCCGTGGAGTGCAGATTCAGCTTGGCGATGATGTTTGCCCGATGAGTTTCGACGGTTTTTACGCTGATATTGAGCTTATCGGCAATTTCCTTGCTGATAAGCCCCGTTGCCACACATCCGAGAATTTCTTTTTCCCGGCGGGTCAGTTTTTCACGCTCATGAACAGGCTCGGATTTTTTGCAAGATAAAGCGATATGGACATCGGGGCTGATAAAAGTTTTGCCCTTGAGGATAAGCTGAAAGGCTGAAAGCAGGTCTTCAAAGGCATTTTCTTTGAGCAGATAGCCGGAAACGCCGTATTCCAAGGCTTCTGCTGCCAGTTCCGGGTCTGTGTGCATGGTGAGCAGAATGATCCGGGTTTTGAGTTTCCGGCGATGAACTTCCTTTAAAATTTCCGTACCGCTCAATCCGGGCATTGAAATATCCACAACCGCGAGTTCGGGCTGAGTCAGGGCGATCAGATTCAGGGTATCATGCCCGTTTCCGCTTTCGGCGACCACCGTAATACCCGGAACAGAAGCCAGAAGCCTTGCGAGTCCCTGCCTGAACATGGCATGATCGTCGGCAAT
>DYRK01000913.1 GCA_020718785.1 Desulfatirhabdium butyrativorans
GAAATCCGTTAAGATCAGAAAAATTCAAGGATTCGGAAATGATAAAAAGAAAACAGTATCCGAAAATCAGTGTTATTATTCCGGCATATAACCGTTGTCAGATGCTGAAACAGGCTGTTGATTCGGTTCTGTCACAGGATTTTACGGATTTTGAACTTATTGTGTCAGATGACGGTTCAACAGACCATACGCAGGAAATGCTCAGGGCTTATGAGAACCGTATCATTTTTATCCGGCAGGAAAACAAGGGCGTGAGCGCAGCCAGAAACCGCGGGATTATTTCAGCATCCGGGGACTTGATAGCTTTTCTGGATTCGGATGATCTCTGGATGCCGGAAAAACTCTCCGAACAGGTTGCATTTTTCAATTCGAACCCGGATGCTTTGATTTGCCAAACCGAAGAAATCTGGATAAGAAACAGTATGCGGGTGAATCCGAAAAAAAAACACAGAAAACTTTCGGGAATGATTTTCGAGGCTTCTCTTCTGCTATGCCTTGTGAGTCCATCCGCGGTGATGATGAGGCGTTCTATTTTTGATGAAGTCGGGCTGTTTGATGAAACTCTTCCTGCCTGCGAGGATTATGATCTCTGGCTCAGAATCGGATGCAGGTATCCGATATTTCTGACAGATACACCGCTGATCGTCAAACGCGGCGGTCATGCGGATCAGCTTTCCGGAGAACCGGGGTTAGATAAATTTCGGATACAGTCGCTGAAAAAAATCCTCGACAGCGGAATGCTTTCCGCGGAACAATCTGTGGCCGCGGTGAAAGTCTTAAAAGAAAAATGCGCTGTGTATGCAGGAGGCTGTCTGAAACGCGGGCGTGAGGATGAAGCCTTGTATTACAAAAGTCTTGCAGAAGGTTTCGGGAAATAAAAAAGCAGGGACGTGAATTTACGCCCCTGCTTTTCTCAATCATACATCAGACAAGCATCTTTCAGCTTTTCTTGCCGAATCTCTTCCTCAGAGCGGCCAGTCCGACCAGACCGGAGCCGAGAAGGAACATGGTGGCGGGTTCGGGAGTGGTATGTCCTTCAACCGCGTCATTTCCGCAGGTCATTGCCCAGTGGAAACCGACATTGCCAGTGTTGAACAGATTGGCGAAATTCTGGCCTATACCCGACACATCAACGACCATCGAATAATAGCCATCCACTTTCTGGGCTGTACCGAAACCGATTGAAGTCAGCCCCTCCGGGTTTATCAGCACTTCCTGATTATGTCTGTACTGATCGTGCATAACTCCTGCTGCCTTCATAGCGGTATCCGAACTCACGATACTGCCCTGAGCATTGCTGATATCATACAGGAGGCCGCCGCTCACATCAAAGGCATATTCCCAGTTCTCGCCGTTAATCATTGTGTCATTGGCATAAGGCGCATTTCCGGCAGGATTCCACCCGTCGGTACTGATAAAAAGATCGCCATACGTAGTGCTTGATGTTCCCGACACATAGTCGGTACGGATGTTCACCTTGAGATAATTGTCAAGGAAATAAACGTCCATCCAGTCAATGTCAAACTTGTTTTCCGAACCTGCCGCAGAAATCACATCTCCGCCGTTGTGCTCATATTTATCATCCACTTTGTCCAGATTTCCGCCCACATAGTCATCCTGAATTCTTATGTAGGCAGCCCTTGACCAATCCGCAGGCGAATCAAAAGCCAAGATCGTTCCAGTCAGACAAAAAAACGTTAATACCGCATACACCGCAATTTTTAACTCTTTCATGTTCGTCTCCTTTTTAAAAACAATAATCATTGGTTATTACATCAAGTCCGATCTCCCTTGCCGCTGTTCTTTCTTCTCCTTTATCACCTCCTTTTTTCTAAAAAAATATTTTCCCGCCCGTCTTCGATTGTGATTTCCAAAACTGTGACCCGCACGGGCTTCATATATTTGATTATAATTTTTTATTACTTAG
>DYRK01000204.1:0-6941 GCA_020718785.1 Desulfatirhabdium butyrativorans
GTCAGACATTTCTGTCTGACCTTTATCATGAACAGGCAAAAATGCCTGTTCTACCACAAAAAAATTATAAGTCTTTAAGGTCGCTCGCTTAGGATAAAAAACAGATTATTCCAGAAATTTTTCGATCTTCGCTTTCCCTTTCAGTTCCTGACTGTAGTCGCCGACTTCTTTGACTTTTTTCTGCTGTTTCAGGTAGTCTTTCAGCTCGTCTTTGACTTCATCATAAGAAAGAGTTTTGTCAGCCTTTTTGTCAACTGCCTTGATCAGATGGAATCCGAACTGGGTTTCGACAATTTTGCTCACTTCTCCTGTTTTCAAAGCGAATGCTGCATCTTCAAAAGGTTTTACCATTTGTCCGCGGCTGAAATATCCCAAATCTCCGCCGTTATCCTTGCTGGGACAATCCGAAGAGGATTTGGCAATGGCAGCAAAATCTTCGCCTTTCTTCACCTTTTTTTCGATGTCTTCAAGCTTTTTACGCGCCCCGGCTTTTGCGGCTTCATCTGCTTTGGGATCCGCTTTGACCAGAATATGACTCGCCTTTACCTGTTCCGGCTGCTTGAAATCATCCGGATGGCTGTCGTAGTATTCCTTGACGTCCTTGTCAGAAACTGATATCTTCTGCTCAAGCTTTTTGTCAAGAAACTCCTGAACCGACATCCGCTGTTTCATCTGGGCTTTCAGGTCTTCTTCGGAGATATTCATGCTGGCAATGATGGTTTTGAACTGCTCTTCATCGCTGAATTGTTTCTTCCACTTAGTTATCTCTTCATCCACTGCCGAGTCAGCGATTTTGACGCCGCTTTTCTGACTTTCCTGCCAGAGAAGTTCGCGGGTAATAAGATTCTCAAGAACATTATTTTTAATTTCAGATGTCTGTGCTTCATCGGGTTTCTGCCCCTGCATGAGGAGCCGTTGCTGAATAGCATCAATTTCTTTGTCAAACTCTCCCCGTGTAATCGCCACACCGTTGACTGTAGCAATATTATCTTTCACTGCCTGTACGCTTTCACCCGATTTCTCGGTTGCAGCAGATTTATCCGCAGCCGGAGTTTGCTCAACCATTTTCTCGCTTGCAACAGGTTTATCCGCAACCGGACTTTGCTCAACCGTTTTCTCACTTGTAGCAGGTTTATCCGCAGCCGGATTTTGCTCAACCGTTTTCTCAGCCGCAACAGGTTTGTCAGCAGCCGGAGTCTGCTCAACCGTTTTCTCACTTGCAGCAGGTTTATCCGCAACCGGCGTCTGTTCAGACGATTTCTCAACTGCAGCAGACTTGTCCGCCTCCTGCTTTTTCTCTTCGGCAGTCACCGGTAAAGCCATACAGATCACTGTCAGCAATGCTGCTATCCCCATCAACCACTTTCCGCCCTTTACATTCATTCCTTTTCTCCTTATTGATAAAATTATAAAAATGCCATTCTAAAATCCCAGCGACTGACCCACGAGAACCACCGATATATCTGTCAGCATGGGTTTCCGGTGAAGAATGACCGTCACGCGGCATATCCGCTGAGGAGAATTGCAATCGCTGCATATACCGGTTTCTGCACAGGGCGTTTCCATGTTGAGGCTTTTGGCGCGCAGGGGACCGGCAACCTCCCGGATTCTTCTCAGTGCAGAGTCAAGATCAGGTGTAACTTTATTCATGCCAGCGACAATAAACACTTTCCGGGGACCGAAGGTCATAGCATTGGTCCGATTCCCTACTCCGTCAACATTTACGATTTCGCCGGTGGCAGAAATCGCATTCGCGCTGCAAAAAAAACAGTCTGCCCTCCCCTGTGCAAGCCTGATATTTAAGTCTTCGTCTTTGCTCAGACCGGGCTGCCAATGATCGTAAACCGTTTTTCCCCTGCTTTTAAGCAGTTCGATGAGTCCGAGTTCCCGCGTAGTAGCGGATCCGGCAAATCCGAAGCTTTCATAAGCAGAGACCCTGTCGGCTATCACAGAGCGGCTTTCTTCCACAGAAGAGATATAGCAGGCGTCAAATCCGTGTTTCTTCAAGTTTGCAACGCATCGCTCCGAGGTTTTCTGCCATAGCCATTGTTGATAATCGTCTGACATTTTCTTCCCTTCCATAACCTTAATTTCGTGTTCATCAGCGTTCATTCGCGGTTAATAAAAAAGAACCGCTGATGAACGCTGATGAACGCGAATTAACGCTAATTTCACTTATTCGATTTCTTTGATGCCTTTGAAAATAAGCTCGAAAAGTTCGGCGATATTCTCTTCGTCAACAGAAGAAAAGGTGATTCTCAAATCCTTGTCGTTGATGGAAATCAGCCCCGCTTTCTGATGGTCAAGCAGATGAAGCCTCAGCTTTTCGGCATTCACTGTTTTGAGTTTGAGACACATGAAATATCCTGAATTGAAGGGATATGTCTCCCAGGCATCTTTATACTTGGGATTTGTCAGAACCTCTTTGACCCGCATGGCTCTTTTTTTCAGAATCTCCACTTTCTCAGCCCGCTCTGTCTGAATAGTAGGCGATTTCAGAGCTTTAAGGATAATGGACTGTCCCAGATGACTCGCACTGGAAACCGATCCGCGGATATTTCCCGCTGTCTTTCTCTCCAGCGCGTCATAAAAGGCCGCATGATCTTCTCCGTCAATAACCGTGCCGTAAGTGATAAAGCCCACGCGGAGTCCCCACACGAAAAGCTCTTTGGTAGCGCCGTCAAGTTTCACTGCCAGCAGCCTCGGATGACGGCTGCACAGACGCGCGAAAAGGGATTCCCTCATAGGTCCCTCTTCATAGCAAAGCCCGAAATACGCATCATCGGTCACGGCAATGACATTGGTGCCTTCTTCAGCCACGCTTGTCAGAATTTCCGCTATGCGGTCGCCTTCCTCGCTGCTGATCGAATAACCGGTCGGATTATTGGGAAAATTCAGAAACACAACCACCTTGTAGTTGTTATGGGCATTCCTTCGGACATTTTCCTCGAATGCTTTGAGATTGAATCCTCCTTTGTCGGAAAACAGCGGATACTGGCTGATTTCCGCGTCTTTCCGCACAGATAGAATCAGAGTGTTGTTTCCCCACATTTTGTCGGGAAAAATCACTACATCATCCGGATCAATGAACATATCTGCAAAAACACTGATACCGTGGGTAATTCCGTTGGTGACAACAGGCAGACTGACGACCTTTCCTTTCAGAGAAGGATTTTTCTCATACATCGCTTCTTTCCACATCTGCCTTAACCCGAAAATGCCGAAAGACGGGGCATAAGTCAGAGAATCGCTGGGCCGGATATCTTTGATATATGCCGTCACAGAAGGCAGACACATGGTTCTGAGATTTTCCGTGGCAATACCGATAGTGGCATTGAATTTATCATAGGCTTTCTGCCGCGCCTCGGCAGCCTGCGTCAGAATGCCTTTGGGAAAAAAAAGCCGTCTCCCTGTTTTGGAAAACATTTCCATCAGATGCGGATTGCCGTTTTTGATAACCGCATTCAGTTCCTGAGCAATGGGGTTTATTTTCATTTTTTTCCTTTCCCGCCCTCTTATTCCTTGTCTAAGCCGAAGGCTGTATGGAGGGTGCGGACAGCAAGCTCTGCTTTCTTTTCTTCGATAATGCAGGAAATCCGGATTTCCGACGTGCTGATCATCATGATATTGATATTTTCCACGGCAAGCGCGGAAAACATCTTCGAAGCCACGCCCGAATGACTCTTCATGCCGATGCCGGTGACCGAAACTTTTGCAATGCCTTCGTCTCCGAGAACATTGTCCGCGCCGATTTCTTCAACGACTTTCCTTTCGACTTCCAAAGCCCGTTTGAATTCGGTTTTCGGGACGGTAAAGGTAAGATCGGTTTTTCCGCCCGCAAGGGTATTCTGAATTATCATATCCACGTTGATATTGGCGTCGGCAGCCGCATTGAAAATTTTTGCGGCAATTCCGGGCTGATCCGGAACACCTTTCAGGGTGATGCGGGCTTCGTTTTTGCTGTAGGTGATGCCGGATACCACCGGGCGTTCCATATCATGATTTCCGTTAACCAGCATTGTTCCTTCCTCCTCGCTGAATGATGAGCGTACATACACGAGAACATTATGTTTCAATGCAAATTCGACCGAGCGGATATGCAGCACCTTTGCTCCCAGACTCGCCATTTCAAGCATTTCTTCGCAGGAAATTTTGTCCAATTTTCTTGCTTTCCGGCACACATTGGGATCCGCGGTGTAAACGCCGTCCACATCCGTATAAATTTCGCACATATCTGCTTTCAGAGCCGCGGCAATTGCAACAGCCGAGGTGTCTGATCCGCCCCGTCCCAGAGTGGTGATGTTCCCCTGGGCATCGCAGCCCTGAAATCCCGCAATAACAACGATGTTCTGCTGATCCAGCAGTTCCCTTATCCGATGCGCGCCGATATCGATGATGCGCGCGTTGGAATAGTTACAGTCTGTAACCACTTCAGCCTGAAATCCGAGCAGGGACACCGCAGGATAGTTCATTGATTTCAGGGTGATAGCCAAGAGTGCCGCGGTGGTCTGCTCGCCTGTTGCCAGCAGGACGTCCACCTCGCGTCTGTCAGGCGTTTCAGCCATTTCACCGGCTAATCTGAGCAGGCTGTCGGTCACGCCTGCCATTGCCGAAAGTATGACCACCATCTTGTCGCCCTGGTCATATTTTTTTGCAACCCGTTTTGCAACATTCCGAATCCGTTCGGGATTGGCAACCGAAGTGCCGCCGAATTTCTGCACGATCAAAGCCATGTCTGCTCCTTGTTCTCTTCATAAATCGGCGTTTAAGAGATAACCGCGAAAGCACACGGATAAACGCCGATTTCAAATCTCTATCTGATTCGCGTTTATTCGCGTTCATTAGCGGTTAAAAGAGATAGAACCGCGAATGCACGCGAATAAACGCCGATTTCAAATCTCTATCTGATTCGCGTTTATTCGCGTTCATTAGCGGTTAAAAGAGATAGAACCGCGAATGCACGCGAATAAACGCTAATTTCAAATCTCTATCTGATTCGCGTTTATTCGCGTTCATTAGCGGTTAAAAGAGATAGAACCGCGAATGCACGCGAATAAACGCTAATTTCAAATCTCTATCTGATTCGCGTTTGTTGGCGTTCATTAGCGGTTAAAATAGAGAATCGCCGATAAACGCTGATTTCTATGTTTATTCAAAAACGGCTTTTGTAATAATTTAAGCAGGAAATTGCAAGAAGAAAAAATACGATTTTTTTCATAAAAAAACCCCGCCCTTAATGAGCGGGGTTTACGGCAAAATTTAAGACCGGAAAGTCTATTTGCTCGCTCGCTTGGATGCCTTCAGCGGGTTGACTTTCGCTTTGGTTTCGGTAACGACCGCGACAATATGTGTAGCCATGTTGCAATTTCCGGTTTTCCATTTTACCGCGGGTTCGGGGCTGGCAGAACAAAACCATCCGGTCGGAAATTCAATTGTGCGGTCACAACCGTTGCATTTTTCTATGATTTCACGGCAGACGCCCCCCGTATACGCGCATCCTTTTGCGGTCATAAAAGGACATTCCACCCCTTTTCTGATTGTTGTACAAATCATCGTGCTTATCTCCTCCGTGCTTCCTTTTGAAATTCAAAATTGTATAATTCAGGAGTCTTTCGGCGGATCGGGAAATTGATAGGGCAGCACCAGTCCCGCTCAAACCGATTTCCGACTCTATAAATTCACAACATCCCGGAAACAGAAAACTTTCCCGCTCAATTTTCCACTGTCATTAATATTCTGTGTATAATAAGAAAACAGAAATGCTTTGTCAAGTCAGTTTTTCACCTGAATTGTTCATGACGGGATTCTGAATAATTCAGGGTAAGAAATATATTTTTTCCGTGTATTATTATAAATAGAATACTCAGAGATTAAAGAAAAATAAAATTGTATTTTTGCTTGACATTTCCAAAATAAATTCTTATTATATTCTATAAATATTATTCAATTCGATCTGATGCTGAAAAAAGTCTGGTATTTCGTTCTCTTATGTCATTCCTGCGGAAGCAGGAATCCGCTGTGCCCCTGATGAAAAATGGATTCCTGCTTCCGCAGGAATGACAGGGTGCGTAACATGAGATACTTAATCCGATTCATCCCTACCTTTTTCACCGTAACATTTATTTTGTTAAAATAACAATAAAATTTTCAGGACCGCGGAACTATGGAAAATATTCAGCCCCTTACACAGGACATCAGGATACAGATACCGGACTTCCGGGTTCCGGATAACCGCTCCGAAGACGGCAGGGCGGTTTCCGAAGCTGAATACTGGAGCAGATATTATGAACACGCGGATTTCAATTACGAATGGAACAGCGGTATTCTGGAGGAGAAGCCTGTGTCGGACTATCGGAATGTCCTCATGTACGCGTGGTTTGTGAAGCTTCTGGAGGCATACATCGAGCAGCGTCCCCTGGCGAAAAAGGTTTTCACGGACTTCGGATTCCGTCTGGCGCTTCCCGGCAGCACCCTGATACGCAAGCCGGATATCGGCGTGGTGTTAAACAGCAATCCCGACGGGCTGGAAAAAGAAGATCGCACGTTTTCCGGCATTTTCGATCTGTGCGTGGAACAGATATCCGATCAGACCCTGAAAGACATAAAGCGGGATACCGTGGATAAAAAAAAAGAATATGCGGCTGCGGGCGTAAGGGAGTATTACATTCTGGACGCGGAGGACAGACACACAGCCTTTTACCGCCGCGACAAAGCAGGGAAATACAGGCACATCCCGCCGGATAAAGACGGCGTCATCCGCTCCGATGTGCTGCCGGGGTTTCAGTTTCGCGTTTCGGACCTGCACAGTCAGCCTCTGCTTGAAGATATGGCAGAAGATGAGGTTTACCGCGGCTTTGTGCTGCTCCGCTATCAGGCTGCAAAACAGCGGGCAGAACAGGCTGAAAAACTGGCAGAATCAGAAAAACAGCGGGCAGACAGGC
>DYRK01000204.1:7041-9460 GCA_020718785.1 Desulfatirhabdium butyrativorans
CAGACCGGGAATCGGTCCGGGCAGAACAGGCTGAAAAACTGGCAGAATCAGAAAAGCAGCGGGCAGAAATTGAAAAGCAGCGGGCAGAAAAACTTGCGGACAAGCTCAGGGCGTTGGGATTTTCCCCTGATGAATGAAATGACAGTGTGTAAGTGTTGAATTTTTCAACACTCGGAGTTTACAAAAAACGGAAACTGTTTACAAATTTTGTAAACGCTTAACATTTTGATTTAAATTACAAAAAATATAGACCATAATAAAATTGATGTAATTTCAATATATTATGTGTTTACAAAAATTGTAAACAAAAGGCGGGCTGACAGAGTTGATGTGAATATGCTTTTTCCGGTTTAAAAAGATATTTTCTTATAAATATAAAAATGTTATTCTAAAAAATAAAACATACAGAATCATTTGGCATGAAAATTGCTTTATATCTATATGAGAGGCGATGGGAAAATAAAGCCTATAATATATGTCAGGATTCCGCATCGAAAAATTCTGTAACACATTGCCTTTCGGAACATACATGGACGGTCTTTTGGGAAACGAGTTCGCCGTTGTCTGATCGCTTGATTTCCATATAAAATATTTTATTGTATCGAAGCTCAAAATATAATCATATGATAGCGATTGTCTATGGCGGAAGAAGCTTGAATTGGATAGAGAAAAGAATAAAAAGTACCTGACCGGTCGCTGAAATGTCGGAGGTTGAAGGATGAATCGGAGTGCTGTCATAAAAACCGGCTGGGGTCTGACGATAGCCGGAACAAGAATTACGCTCTATGATATAATGGATTATCTGAAATCCGGATGGCCGCCCCGACTTGTCGGAAACTGGCTGAATCTGTCCGACAAACAGATGAGCGATGCAATGGATTATATAGAAAACAACCGCGCCGAAGTCGAACGTGAATACGGGATCGTTCTGGAAAGTACGGAGAACATCCGGAAATACTGGGAGGAGCGGAACCGGGAACACTTTGCTATCATTGCAAAGCTGCCGAAGAGAGGTAAAGAGGAGATCCGGGCAAAGCTGCTGGCAAGGAAAGCAAAACTGGGACAGGAATGATCTGTATTCTCTCTGATCATAATATTGAGGGACAGACCATGATATTATGGGGAATGTTGAGCGCCGAAGGATGGCCCGAATTGCTGAATCTCCGTTTTGCCACATTTGATTATGTCGGTCTGTCCTACAGCAGCAGCGACCGTCTGGTATGGCGATTTGTGCAGGAAAAAAGGATGCTTTTGCTCACTGCCAATCGCCGCATGAAAGAAGATGATTCGCTCGAGCAGACCATACGTGAGGAAAATACTCGGAATTCTTTGCCTGTTCTGACAATCGGCAGTGTGAAGAAACTGGAAGAAAAAGTCTATCGGGACAGATGTGTGACAGGAATATTGGAAATCGTGACGGACTTGGAAAATTTCATGGGAACGGGGCGGATTTTTATTCCTTAATCCAAATAGTCAAATTCAAAGGCATAACTCATAGCGAATCGAATATGAAAACGGTTTGCAAAACCGTTTTACGGCAGTTTTATTTCCGGCGGATTTGTCAATCCCCCGGGAGCGGCGGGCTGAGATGATCTGTAAAACGATTTTGCAAATCGTTTTTGCGGAGAAAACGGTTTGCAAAACCGTTTTACGGCAGTGTCCAAAAATTCATGCAACTCGGGTTGAGGTACGAAACCAGACATTCTATGAAAAGGCGAGATATGCAAACAAATGAAGTTCGGGCGCCGGAAGTCGCTCTGATAAACATAAAGTTCCAGTCCGAACACGGACTCCCCGGATTTGAATTCTTCATTGAGGCAGACGGAGAAGAAATCTGGTCAGGGATGGATTTGCAGACTCATTACCCGGAGATTCTGAAACAATATCCTGATAAAGAACTGCTTATCAACTGGCGATCCTTTCCCGTGACATGGGTATGAAAAAGTTGATATTTTCATATACCGATAAAGAACACTGTATTTTCGGAAAAATAACCCGACCTCTGATCAGACTGGCGTTTTTATCCGAGCGTTTCGGAAAGTGGCTGGAAATAGGACAGGTTCTGGCTGATACAGGAGCGGATATATCTCTTATTCCCTTACCTCTCGGTCAGATTCTGGTATCCGATGTAGAGAAAGGTATTCCTATATGTATCGGCGGTGTGTTATCTTCGGATGTGTCGGTCAATGCTTTTATTCATAGGATAAAAGCCCGAATCAGAGATTACTCTTTTGAAATGCCTGTGGCAATCTCTCTTTCATCTGTTATTCCTCCGATATGGGGACGGCAGGAAGCACTTGACCGATTTACAATAAGTTTTGTTCAGGGCAGGGAATTCAGGCTTGAGATCAAGGACTAATAAAAGTAAAACGATTTTGCAAATCGTTTTTGCGGTGAAAACGGTTTGCAAAACCGTTTT
>DYRK01000205.1 GCA_020718785.1 Desulfatirhabdium butyrativorans
TATGTTCTGTCTGTTCCATTAATTATTAACTAAAATGTTTCAAGTAAAGGAATAAAACCCCGCATTCGGGTCATACTGCTCGCCCGTAAAGAGGTAGTTATTCTCCGTGTTTCCGGTGCGGTGCAGGAGATCGCCGAATGCCTCATAAGTATAGGTGTCGGTTATGCCTCCGGTATCGTCGGTCAGAACTCTCGTACTGCCCAGCCCGTCGTAGTGATAATACGAAACCGAGCCGCTACGCTTCTGCGAGATGAGATCGTCTCCGTAAACATAACTGACAGTGATATTCCCGCTGCTGTCTCTTTCCTCGAGAACCTGAGCATAGTCACGGTTTTTGTCAACAACATAATTAGTGATAACGCCGCCGGTGACGGAACGCACTCTTATTTCGTCGGCATCGTAGGCGTACTCCGTGGTGCCGCCCGGACTCTGCACCAGAACAAGCCGGTTATCATAGTCATACTTGTAGAAGACCGACTCCGTGCCGGCGCTTCTGCTCAGGGTGTTGCCGCTGGCATCGTAAGTGTACGTGACGCCGCTTTCGGAGACAAGCCGGTCGTTGTCATCATAAGTGTAAGTGACCGTGCCGGAGGAATCTTTTGGGCGGGACGGAGGGGCGGGATGAGATATGCTGAAGGAAGAAAGGCGGGCATTTCATGCCCGCCCTACATGACTTTCTTCTTAATCTTTTTTTTCCTTGACTTTTCCTTCCGGGTCGCCCCATTCATCAATATGAAAAATATCAGGAAACCAGAACGGCTCCGATGGCGGATTCAGATCGAATCCGTATGAAGCAAGAGCTTTTTGCGACAGTTCCCGCAAATGACGCCAATCCTCATCTTCGGCTAATGCGTAAACTGACCAGTACTTCTTTTTTTCCTTCATTTTTTCAAGCTGATTATTAATATCTTCCAATATCATTATATGACTGTCATCATCCGGGTCATAGACAAATCCAGTATATTCTTCATATGCTATGGACGTTACCAGATCACACAAAGGTCCCCTATATTCATTATATGCGAAAGCCATTCCTAACAGATAATTGGCGCCTGAATTTTCTCTCATATTTTCTTCCAAAAACCAGTCTTTTGTCGGACCGATCATTGCTGCCTGCTGTTCCGGTTCCGAAGCGAAAAATGAAATGACCTTCCATATTATTTCCACACCGGGTTCGCTCCAAATTATCAGCGGGTTCATTGTTGTTTTTTCCCCCATTTATATACATGCATATGAGTATAGATACCTGGTAATATGTCAATCTCCTTTGTTTCCTTAGGATCATGTCCATGACCGGGATCCATACGCAAAAGTTGATACGGTGCCGCGAACTCAAGTCCCAGTCCCATAAGACTGACCCTTTCTCTGTCTCCGCCCGCCGATCCCTTGCCGGCGGAACCGAAAGCCAATTTTACCGGTTTGCCGTTTATCGAACCGACTGTTTTCGGACGCAGAGGCGTCCAGAAAAATGACGGCATGTAAATAATATAAGCCTTCAATTTTTTGTTTTTTGAACGCAAATATCCGCCGACCCACTCCGGTGTCCCCCTTCTGATCCCGGCTTGTGTCAGCACGAGAAATTCCTCCGCAACTTCAGAAAATGTAAAGTCGAAAATTTTGCCCGGTTTCGGAAAAGCGCCTGCGAAATCAGAATCAGACAGTGTCGCCACAAAATCGATCATTTTCCTTACCCCCATTACTATATCCACTACAGCCGCCGCCCTGTCTACCGCACCGATCGTCAGTGCAGACATGAGACCCATGACAGCCGCAGTTTCCGAAATCGTCCATCTGCCGCTCGGATCATAATTGTTTACCGGATCGGCATCGGCATAGAGATATTTATGCAGTGTGACGGGTTCGGAAATTCGGTAGTGGTATAGTAGAGGTGATAAAGTCTGTTTCTGCTGTTCTGAGTGCATCAAAAAATTTATTTATATAACAATATGTTATATAAAAACAAAAATCTCCGCCACGCTCGGAATGACGCCTCCGTATCACCTCTACTATACCACTACCCGGAAATTCTTCCATGATAAATATCCGCATTTGTAAATCTTCCGTTCCCGGCATCATAATACCTCGCCCTCAGATAATAAAACCCTGCATTCGGATCATACTGCTCGCCCGTGAAGAGGTAGTTGTTCTCCGTGTTTCCGGTGCGGTGGAGGAGATCGCCGAATGCCTCGTAAGTGTAGGTATCAGTGACATTTCCCGCACTGTCTGTCAGCGTCCGTGTACTGCCAAGTCCGTCGTAGTGATAGTACGACACCGAGCCGCCCCGCTTCTGCGAGATGAGGTCATCGCCGTAAACATAACTGACAATCAGGTTTCCGTCAACGTCTTTTTCCTCAAGAACCTGTGCGTAGTCACGGTTTTTATCAGCGAGATAATTCGTTACCACGCCGTCAGTGACGGAACGCACCCGGATGCCGTCTGCATCGTAGGCGTATTCCAAGACTTTCTTCTTAATCTTTTTTTTCCTTTATTCTTCCTTCCGGATCGCCCCAGTGATCAATATGAAAAATATCAGGAAACCGGAACGGCTCTGACGGCGGATTCAACTCGAACCCGTATGAAGCAAGAGCTTTCTGTGACAGTTCCCGCAAATGCCGCCAATCCTCATCTTCGGCTAATGCATGAACTGACCAGCAGTCCTTCTTCCACATATTGTCAATCTGATCATAAATATTTTCCAATATCATCGTATGGGTTTCATCATCCGGGTCATACACCATGTCAAACATAAACAGTCTGTATTCCGCGTATGCTATGGACATTCCCATCAGATAATTGGCACCCGGATTTATTCTGGAATCTTCTTCGGAAAACCAGTCTTCGGCCGGTCCGATCATTGACATCTGCCGTTCCGGTTCCGATGCGAAAAATGAAATAACCTTCCATATTATTTCCACACCGGGTTCAATACTGATTAAATAATCATTCAGAAGTTTCCCGGTCTGATCATCCCTTGAGAGTTCTCTGATTACCCGGAAATAACATCTTAAAATATGAGAACGGGTACTTGTAATCCGGTTCATTTTGTCTGCATTCCATTCCATTTATATACATGCATATGAGTATAGATACCCGGCAATATATCAATCTCCTTTGATTTATCTTCGTTATGCCTAACAGGACCAGGATCCATACGCAAAAGTTGACGCTTTGACCCCATCTCAACCCCTAATCCCATGAGACTGACTTTTTCTCTGTCCCCGCCGGATGGTCCCTTGCCGGAGGAACCGAAACTCAGTTTTACAGGTTTACCGTTTATTGAACCGACTGTTGGCGAACGCTGAGGCGTCCAGAAAAATGACGGCATGTAAAGAATATACGCTTTCAGTTTTGTTCCTCTGCCTCTTGTAGCCCCATACCCGATAGTCCACTCCGCAACTCCTCTTCTGATCCCGGCTTGTGTCAGCACGAGAAATTCTTCCGCAATTTCAGAAAATGTAAAGTCGAAAATTTTGCCCGGTTTCGGAAAGGCGCCTGCGAAATCGGAATCAGACAGTGTCGCCACAAAATCGATCATTTTCCTTACCCCCATTACTATATCCACTACAGCCGCCGCCCTGTCATACATGTCCAGTATCCGTGAAGCCCTTACGGAAACCGTCTGCAATTCCGAAAGAATATTTTCGATTTCGGACTGTTCGAGCAGACTCATAAAGCCGGAAGGATCAGTATTTATGACCGGATTTGCATTCGCATACAAATATTTATGCAAAGTTACCGGGTTATATTTATTTCCCTTCCACGGATCACTGTTAATAAATCTTCCATTCTCGGGCTCATAATATCTTGCTCTGAGATAATAAAACCCCGCATTCGGGTCGTACTGCTCACCTGTGAACAGGTAGTTATTCTCTGTGGTTCCGGTACGGTGCAGGAGATCACCGAAAGCCTCATAAGTGTAGGTATCGGTAACATTTCCCGCACTGTCTGTCAGCCTTATAGACCATAATTATCAAAAATTAATCCGACTTCATATTATTATACCAGCGAAGAAATATCTTTGAATACTTTTCAATCCATCCGGATTCGTCAGGTCCTTCAAAAAAATAAAAAGGAGCCTGTTCTCCGGTAATTATTTCCAGAGAAAAGAAAGCAATATATCTCATCTGGCGTTCTCTGTGCCGAAGCCATCTTACAAGTACCGGAACAGCTTTTTTTCCTATGGGAAGGATTTTCTCCAAAGCTGCTCTCCTCAGATCGTTTATAAGATATACATCTCCCTCCTCGTTCGTGAGTTCGTTTCCGTGAATTCTGTATCTGCATTCGGGATCGTCATCGAATTCATACTCCTCTCTCTCCAGCCTGTGCATAATAGTGTCTGCCTGCTTTTCTGGGGTCATTTTCCGTAGTTCGGCATTCCGAATTTTTCGAGGATCTCTGCATGGGGTGCTGCTGAGTCTCATTGTTTCTACAACTGACTGAAGTTCCGAAATACCTCTACGGTTCCGGCTGTAAATCAGAAAAGTTTCTCTGAGTTTTTCCGCCGGCTTTGTCATATTTCCACGATTCCCATACATATGTTCCGACAAAGCCTGGCTCAGGTATTTATATGGTTTTTCTTTTTCGGTAATAACCGTTGACCATGTGATTTTTTTTCCGTCCAGGTTCATAATCTCATTCTTTTCAATGCTTCCCGCAGTTGAAAGATCATACAGATACTCTTCTCTGGCGATATGAATGTGCATGACTGCCTCGTTGTAAGGATCTTCCGCCGTCTGGTTTCTGATCTTGTCAAACAGTTCTTTTTCCTTTCTGCTGAACGGATAATCATAAAAATGTTTTGAAATTACGAAGGTGCAAACTCCGTCGCAACATTTGTCTCTTTTCATTTCATATCCTTCAGGCAAATTAATTATCAGACAGGGAAATCCGTCTTCCAACAAAAGTTCCGTGCCGGTTACTCTAACATCGCCGTATGGTTCCGATACCGCACAACTCCAGAAAACCGCTGTTATGAAAATCAGAATAAGAGAGTTCTTATCCGAGTCCCATATATGATTCTTACTTTGCATAATAATCAAATCCTCCCTTGTCGAAATCAAAATAAGAAGAAAGCCAGTCAGATTTTGCCGCAACTTTTATCCAATACTCTTCTTTCCTTTCAAAAATCTTCTTTTTCTGTCCCCCGCACTTATCAAAAACAACAATCTTGAATGCTGAAAAAACTTCTGACACTCCGTCATTTTTGGAATAATTTCTGATCCCCGGATGATCTATGGCTATGAATTCATAATTATTCCATTTGAAAACAGCTTTGTCATCAGAAAATTTATCTTCAAAAATTTTTTCTCCTATACTGTTTGTATAGTAAGGTCTCTCTTTTTTACCTTTCTTTATCTTATAGCCTCGTATCCATCGTTCTACATGGCAGCAATTATGATCAGACAAAGGAAACGGTCTTACTCTTTGTTCCGTAATGTGGAGAGCATCGTAATAATTATTGCCCGGATTTTTCAAAGTATTAGTACCGAGCCAATTGCAACTGACGGACTGCACTTTGCAGCCCTTATTATTAATTGAAACGCTTTTCATATCAGCCAAAACAGATATAATATCGGTTATCGCTATGACGCCCAGGATTGAAAACTCTCCGCTCGGATCGATATAACGTATCGGATTGGCTTTTGTATATGAATACTTATTCAGAGAAAACAGGTCGGACGGATTTCCGCCGAAAGGATCACTGGTTATAAACCTCCCGTTCCCGACATTGTAATACCTCGCCCGCAGATAGTAAAATCCCGCATTCGGGTCGTACTGCTCGCCTGTGAACAGGTAGTTATTAGGCGTGTTTCCGATGCGGTGCAAGAGATCGCCGAATGCCTCATAAGTGTAGGTATCGGTAATGTTCCCAGCCGCATCTGTCAGCGATCTCGTACTGCCAAGTCCGTCATAATGATAATACGAGACCGAGCCGCCCCGCTTCTGCGAGATCAGATCATCGCCGTAAACATAGCTGACAGTGATATTCCCGCTGCTGTCTCTTTCCTCGAGCACCTGAGCATAGTCACGGTTTTTGTCAGCGAGATAATTCGTGACCACGCCGCCGGTGACGGAACGCACTCTTATCCCGTCGGCATCGCAGGCGTACTCTGTGCTGCCGTCGGGACCCTGCACGGACACAAGCCGGTTCTCGTAATCATAGCCGTAAGTGACGGTCTCCGTGCCGGCGCTTCTGCTCAGAGTGTTGCCGCTGTCGTCGTAAGCATAAGCGGTGACGGAGCCGTTCTTTGTCTCCTCCCTGAGCCGGTCGTTGTCATCGTAAGTGTAAGTGACCGTGCCGGATGAATCGGTCCTGCTCAGGCGGTTTCCGAAGCTGTCATAAGTGTAGGAGATTGTCTCATTCCCGTGAACCGGGTCGGTGATTTTCTCCTCCGTGAGACGGTAAAGGTCGTCGTATGTGTAATTCACGACTCTGCCGGAATGCAGTTCTTCGACACGCTCCCGGTTCCCTGCGGGACCGAGGGTATAGATATACCCCGAAATCAGATCACCCGATATGTTCCGGTTTTCGAGCTTTATCAGCCGGTTCAGCCGGTCGTACATATACGAGGCGACCGTTCCGTTCGGATATCTGACAGTCTTTCTGTTCCCGACGCTGTCGTAAGTGTAGGCCGTCATGCCGCCGTCGGGAGCGGTGACCGTCTTCACACGGTTCAGCGCATCATAGGTATAAAGCGTCGTGCCCGAGGGAACGGTCACGGATGTGCGGTTTCCCGTATCGTCGTAAGTGTAGCTTATCTCCGTGCCTTCGGGATTTGTAACCGTTTTCAGCCGGTCTCTCAGATCATAAGTATAAGCTGTCGTTCCTGCCGCATCGGTCAAGGTTTCCCGCTGACCCGTCGGCGTGTATGTGAACGACACTTCCGAGCCGTCCGGATAGGTCTTCTTTACAGGCCGGTTGTTCTCATCATACGCATAGAGAATCTTATCCGCATTGAAACCGGTCTTTTCTGTGACGTTCCCGTTCGGATCATAGACAAAGTTTTCCGACATGCCGAGGGGCAGGATATGCGCCGTCACTCTTCCGAGGTTATCGTACTCCCACTCCGTCGTGCTGCTGTTCGGATCGGTCTGAAAACGCTTGTTCCCGGCTTCGTCATAGCTGTACGACGCCCCGATTTCCGCACCTTCGGAAACATGAGCCGTCCCGATGAGACGCCCCGAAGCGTCATACCGGAACTTCGTCATCTTCCCGTCCTGATCTGTCTCCGAAGCCTTCTGCCCGCAGCATCCGCTGTATTCCACGGTGCTGAAACTTCCGTCCGGATAAACTGTCCTCACCCGGCGGTTCAGGGCGTCGTACTAAAAACTCACGGTGCGGTCCCCGGCGTCGGTCATTCCGACCTGATTCCCGGCGGCATCGTATCCGAACTTCGTGAGATTGCTGAGGACATCTGATCTTTTTCGTCAGGCGGACGGGGCAGAGCAGGAATTGCCAGGATGGGGCAGGACAGGATGAGGTATTCCTAACAGAGAAGGATTGCCATTTCATGCCCGCCCCGCATGGCTCATTTTAAGTTGTCAGGCTTCCGAATTAAATAGCGATATTGAATGCCGTTGTACATCCCCGGCTCGAAATCATCAGTAAAAATATCATCGAGAGTTATGGGAAAAGGAAAATCAATACATTCATTTATCGTATCATTGCAACGATAATAGAATAACTTGCCATCAGAAGTTATTGAAAACAGATAATTGGCAACATCAAGAATTTTGGCTTGCTGATCGGGATGACCATAGTAATATGACAATACACAGGTCAGAGAAGAAGTTTTTATTCCGGGATAAACTTCTGCATCCATATCTTCGCTCTTCCATATTTTCCTAATATCTTTCAACAGATATTGAGAATCCAAATCAGTATGAAATTCAAAACTTACGGAGTTGCTCATAGCTTTGCCTCTAATTCAAACTGTGCTTCCGCATAAATTTCATACGGAAAGCATAAAGTTGAAAATTTTATGGATGAGTAATTCTTTCTGGCCATAAAAAATGGTGCAGATTCATTGTCGGCGGAACATGATAATGAAGAGTGAATTCGTAGTCAGGAAAATATCTTCTGTGCCCATGATAATCTATTCTCATTATCCATTCGTTGATTCCCGTACGCCGATGTTTCAATCTGGCACCCAAAACCCTCATTGCGTCTCCTCCGTCTTCATAGATTATAAAGGGACCGGCGGGAGGCACAGAAGGCATGAATACATTGGGAGTTCTGTCCAAACCGGTAGGACGCATAAGAATCAACTGCCATTCATTAAGTTCATTCCTTTTCCTGTCGAGTTCACCTCTGACTCTGTCCTGAAAAAGAAACAGCGCTTCCGATAGTTCCGCCTCCATAAGAAGTTCTGTAAAATTTATTAATGTCGAAACAGCCTCAGTTGCCGATATCACCGCCGCATAAAGCCCTGCTCCTGCACTGGCACTGTTTGACATCTGATTATAATTAAGAACCGATAAGGAAGCAAGCATTCCGAATATGGCTGTTGTATTAACTTGCATTGCCAGCGACATCTGTTTCCCGCTCGGATCGGCATACATAACAGGATTCGCACCGGCATAGAGATATCTGTGCAGTGTAACCGGCTCATACGGATTCCCCTCATACAGGTCATGCGTCATAAACCGCCCGTTTGCGGGGTCGTAATATCTCGCCCGCAGGTAATACAGCCCGGCATCCGGGTCGTACTGCTCACCCGCATAAAGATACCTGTTATCCGAGGTTCCGGCGTGATTCCGCAGATTTCCGAAAGCGTCGTAACTGTAGCTGTCTGTAACATTTCCTGCGGCATCTGTCAACTGCCGCACAGAGCCGTGTCCGTCATAAAGATAATAGCGGACTTCTCCGTTCTGCTTCCGGCTTATCAGATCGTCGCCGTAAACATAGCCTGCGGTCAGACTGCCGCCGTCTCTTTCTTCAAGGACCTGGGCGTACTGACGGTTCTTGTCAGCAGTGTAATTCGTAACCGTGCCGCCGGCCGAAGAACTGACCCGGATCCCGTCCGCATCATAAGTATATGCAGCAGTACCGGCGGAGACGATCCTGTCTTCATAATCGTATCCGTAAATGACCGTGTCTGTCCCGTCATTTCTGCTCACAAGGCTTCCGTTGCTGTCGTATCCGTAACTCAGGCTGTGTCCGGGCCCCGTCTCCGAGACAAGCCGGTCGTTTCCGTTATATGAATAACTCACCGTGCCGCCGGAACCGCTCTTTCTCAGCCGGTTGCCGGAAGCGTCATAAGTATAGGAAACTGTCTCATTCCCGTGAACCGGATCGTGAATATCTTCCTCTGCGAGCCGGTTCAGGCTGTCATAAGCATAATTCACGACTCTGCCGGAATGAAGCTCTTCGACCCGCTCCCGGTTTCCGTCTGATTTCAGCGTGTATTCCTTTACTTGAAACATTTCAGTTGACTTTTTTATCAAAAAAGAATATAA
>DYRK01000914.1 GCA_020718785.1 Desulfatirhabdium butyrativorans
GTTCTTTCTCCTCATCCCGAAAAAAATTCCCTTATGTCCGCGCTTTTACTCCGGGCATTTTCTAAATATAAGCATCTGACTTATAATCTTCAATTTTTAAAAAATCAATCTGTAACTGATGTTACGCAGCCGAATATAAATCCGGGCGGTTATCCTGCCCCGCTGTCATTCCTGCTTCCGCAGGAATGACAGGTGCGTAACATGATCTGTAATTTATAAGGTATATTTCCGATGCTCAATGCAAGGGAAATGAAAAATCCGTCTGCCATCCTTGATTTCCCTTGCTTATTTCATAAAATACAGGAATATTCAATGGGGTAATGGGAGTATTTCAGAGGAGCAGATACCGTTCAGACATCTGAGCCGTGAGCGTCAGCGAGCGGTTTCTCTCGGAGAACCGGTTGCTCACACTTCCGGCTCGGATTTTATTTCAAGAGAACCGGTCGCTCACACTTCCGGCTCGGATTTTATTTCAAGACTAAGGCGTAATGACAAGGAGGCGGACATGAGATTCGGCAGAAAAACATTTGTTATTTTGATGAGTTGCATGTTGATGACAGATACATTTTTCCCGAAACATGCAGCGTGTATCACCATCAGGGAGGAGGAGGAACTCTCGCGGGAGTTCATGAAGATGGTTTTGAGAAGCTCCATGCTGATAAATGATCCGCTGCCGGTGAACTATGTAAACGAAGTCGGGAACAGAGTTCTCTCGGTGTTTCCGGCACAGCCTTTTCCTTTTCATTTCTATATTATAAATGAAGATGTTTACAATGCTTTTGCCGCGCCCGCAGGTCATATTTTCATCAACAGCGGATTGTTCGAAGCTATGGAAAATGAGGATGAGCTTGCCGGAATTCTCGCGCATGAAATTTCCCATACGGTCTGCCGCCATATTTCGCAGAAAATCGCAAGATCATCAAAAATAAGCCTCATTACACTTGCAGGTCTGGCTGCAAGTCTTTTTCTGGGAGGGGGAGCGGTCGCGAATGCGCTGGGGATCGGTTCCATCGCGGCGGGTCAGAGTCTGTCCCTTGCTTACAGCCGCGAAGACGAGCGGCAGGCAGATCAGATGGGGCTGAAATATCTGCGTGAAGCAGGCTACAGTTCCGCGGGTCTGCTGACCATGCTCAAAAAAATCCGAAACAAACAATGGTACGGTTCCAATGAGGTTCCCACCTATCTTATGACGCACCCTGCCATTGAGGAAAGGATTGTTTATATTGAGGATCAGGAGTCGGGAGTCAGGGGTCAGGGGACAGGGGACAGGGGACAGAAATTTCGAGAGGCGCATACCTGTCTGACTGCGCTTTACGGTGATGAAGATGCCGTGTTTAAACAATTTGAATCTGATGTTGCGAAAAATCCTGATGATCCGGTTTCAAATTACGGATACGGCTTAATTCTGGCAAGAACCGGGAACCGGAACAAAGCGATTATTTATCTGAAAAAAGCTCTGGGAAAAAATCCCTTTGATGCGTATATCCTGAAAGACCTCGGAATCGCTTATTTTTCAGACGGACAGTATGCGGAAGCCTTAAAAACCCTCGAAGGTTCTGTAAGCATTGCCCCGTCTGATCCTGAAGGGCTTTTTTTCATGGGACGCGCTCAACTGGAACTGCAACAGTTCGAATCCGCGGAATCCACATTAAAGTCGCTTATGGAAAAGCATCCTGATTACCGGCAGGCTTTTTATTTTCTCGGCGAAGCCTGCGGCAGACAGGAAAAAGCGGATCTGTCCCATTATTATCTCGGCATGTATTATGAATACCGAAGGGATTTGAGAAATGCCCTTTTCCATTTTGAAAGATCGCTGAAACTGACGACAAATCCTGATAAAAAAGCCGAAATCGAAGAGAAGCTCAAGGAATTGAAGGCTGAAAAACTGAAAATCGAACGCTCGGAAGACAAACCCGGAGCGCAAA
>DYRK01000915.1 GCA_020718785.1 Desulfatirhabdium butyrativorans
TCATTAAAAATTTTTTTTATCAATTTTTATCTAAAAAAGTGTACGGTAGTGAGATCGAGGATAAGGATCAATAGATATAATTTTAGTTAATGGACTGTTCAGATGTATAGCCTTAGCCGCAAATTTTGTGGAATATCCAGAGCCAATTTCCAAATATATTTTTGGTTTTTTGATTGAAATCAAACCGAAAATTGAAATCGCATCTAAAGCGGGAATGAATCCGTTAATCCAACAGGGTTCCAGAGGTTTTTTAGGATTAGGATATTTTTCAATTTCCAAAAATTGATCCATAAATTGAGTAAATTGCTTCAGGATAGCTTGATAATTATCTAATCTTTTAGTAAGAAGACTATCAATTTTTTCATGAGGTGGTACGATACATCCATAACGTCGTTTCATATTATGTGCATAGTAATCTTCAATTTCTACTATACTCGAACTCATTTCCACCTCCACAGGTTCTTAATTGAAAAAATAACAAATATATATCTCAATAAAGTATAACATTTCGCAATAGGTGGCAAATTAGATATGGTGGAGATGAGGGGATTCGAACCCCTGGCCTCGACAATGCGAATGTCGCGCTCTCCCATCTGAGCTACATCCCCAAAGAGGATTTTCTGTATAGCAGACAAAAAACCGGGCTGTCAACAAAAAAATTCACTTTTTTTGTTTTTCCGAAAAAAACAGGCTCCCCGCGGACAGTTTCTGTTCCGCATATCATCTCTTTGCTTTACAAACAGCAGCCTTTCTTTTATATTCCCCGATCATAAACCGAAAAAAAGGAATGAATCACAAGATGATATTAAAGGATGCGTTTAAAACCTTCACGCGGGATCAGGACAAAATACTGCGTCCCGAAGAAACTGTCAATCGCTTCAGAGAAAAATTGAGAACCCTGAATCTCGATATTCTGGAAAACACAGTCCGAATTGACACCGGCAGGCTGGGAATCCCTGTATATTTCAGCACTTGCGGCAAAGATGCGGTTTCGGTCATCGGAACAAAAAAACAGATGGGCAAAGGCGCAAGCCCCGAACAGGCAGAAGCCAGCGCGGTCATGGAACTGGCTGAACGCTTCAGTTTTTTCAGTTTCAACGGAAATCCGGAGAATTTTTTTTTCGGGAAATACCGCGATATTAAAGAAAAGGCAATGGGCTTTGAAATGATCGCCCGCTCGGTTCATGATGAGTCCCAAGACTCGGATATTCTCCGGGAAGTATTTGAAAATCTTCCGTTAAAATGGACACGAGGCTATAATCTCACCCGAAACGAGGATGTGCTGATTCCCTTTGACTGGTTTTTCGCGATCAACGAATTCAACGGACCTTCTGCGGGAAACTGTGCGGAAGAGGCGCTGAGTCAGGGAATTTGCGAAATTGTAGAGCGGCACGTCTCTTCCCTCATCAGCCGCAATTGCCTGAAAACACCCCTGATCCGGCCTGATTCGGTCTCGGATCCCGTGGTTGCAGACCTGATACAGAAGTACCGGAATATCGGCGTGAAATTCTGGCTTTCGGATTTTTCCTTAGACATGGGGATTCCCACGGCGGGCATTCTGGCTTATGATCCAGCGACTTTTCCGGAAAAAAAGCGAAATTGTCTGGACTGCGGGAACAACGCCTGATCCGCAGAAAGCATTAAGCCGCGCTCTGACCGAGGCTGCCCAGCTCGCGGGTGATTTCAATACCGGATCAAATTACGTTGCCAGCGGGCTTCCCAAATTCAAAAACATCGAGGACGCTGATTTTGTCATTCACAGCGACCGAAGTGTTGATATTGCCGAACTTCCCGATCTCTCGAATCCTAACATAAAAACCGAGATTCAGAATTTAATCGCTGCTTTGTCCCGGAAAAATATGGAAGTCTTTACCGTCAATATCACCCACCCGCTGCTTCAGATTCCGGCGTTTTATACGATTA
>DYRK01000916.1 GCA_020718785.1 Desulfatirhabdium butyrativorans
GACGCGGTTGCCGCGGCTGCCCGGCGGTCAAAGGAACTGTCGGCAATGTGAATTTGCAAGGTATTCTCAGCAGATCGAAAAGTTTCAATCCGGAGTGCAAAAATAGAGCGAAGCGATTTTTTGCACCGCCGCAACTTTCGGAAATCCGGCCGGCGGTGCAAAAAACCGCTCCGTTGCACTCCGCTCTGTTTTTGCACTCCGGAAATTTTCGATCTACTGATTCTTACCCTTATAATTTGCGCTTTTGAAATCTGCCGTAAAACGATTTTGCAAATCGTTTCAGATATGCAAAATCGTCCTGCATGATGAGAATTCAAAAAATTCGAAAAACGCAAATTATGACGGTGGTAAGAATAAAACGATTTGCAAAATCGTTTTACAAAATCGCAAATTATGCCGGCAGCCAGTATAATATTAATGAAGCCGGAAATGAAAAACTCGATTCGGAAGAAATCTTTGAAGAAATCATTACACTGCTGCACTGTTTTTCAATGCGGCATTATTCAAAAGGCGTCTGAAAAAAATAAAGGAGGCAGTGTCAGATGCGGAAAGCACTGAAGACGAAAATCAGGGGGCTGACAGCGCTGGAGTATGACCGGCTGAAACATCTCTGTCAGGTCTCGAAAAATCTTTATAATCAGGCTCTGTATGCGGTGAGGCAGACTTACATTGCAGCCGGCGGATATTTGAATTACGGAGCGGTTGACAGGATGATGAAAGAGACGGTAAATCTCGAAGGCGGAATCAATTACCGTATGTTGAAAGCAGGGGTCTCTCAGCAGATACTGAGACGGCTTGACCGGAATTTCAGATCATTTTTTGCTCTGAAAAAAAAGCGGCCCGAAATGAGACCGAGACCGCCGAGATACATAAAAGGAATGCTTTACAACCTGATTTTCGACAGTCAGCGATTCAGAATCAGGGACGGGCAGGCAATCCTTGAAAAAGACCTGTCTGTGAAAATTCCTGTGTGTATTTCGGGAAAGAAAATTGTTCAGATTGAAATTATTCCGAAATTCGGTTACTTCAATCTCTGTTTTGTTTATGAAGATGATACCGAATATCAACAGGTAAAAGACGCCGGGAAAACAATGGGAATCGATCTCGGTCTGAACAACCTTGCGGCGTGTGCTACAAGCGCAGGCGATCTTCTGCTGATAAACGGCAGACCGATGAAAAGCATCAATCAGTTTTACAATAAAAAAATTGCCGGTGTGAAATCGGAACTGAAGAAAAGAAATAATCGGGACTGGTCCGGAAAAGCGCAGAAGCTGACAGATAAACGGAACAGTAAAATTGCCGATTATCAGCATAAGGCAAGCCGGGCAGTTGTAAATTTCTGTCTTGATAAGAATGTGTCTGAAGTCGTAATAGGGAACGTCTCCGAATCGGTAAACGGCGTCAGTCTGGGGAAACAGACGAATCAGAACTTTGTGAACATAGCACTCGGTCAGTTTGTATCAAAACTCGAATACAAACTCGAAGCGCACGGCATAAAAGTCGTGAAAGCAGATGAGAGCTACACAAGCAAAGCCAGTTTTTTTGACAATGATCCGTTACCTGAAAAGTACGAGCCGGGGGAAAAACATCATTTCAGCGGCAGAAGAATCAGAAGAGGTCTTTACCGGACAGCGGAAGGCATACTGATCAACGCCGATCTGAACGGCGCATTCAACATCATCAGAAAAGCAGTCCCGGAATTCGATTTCCAGAAATTGAAGGACGGGATAGAGGGTCTGTTCATCCCGCATTGCAGATTGCTGACATGCTGATTTATCAATTGTCTGTAATTGTCAATGAAATTTGAACATCAGAGAATTAAATACACAAATCCGAGCCGATCAAGGATTTCGATACATGGAGAAAAATAATGAAAAAAAATGCTGTCGCACGGAAGATGGGTACGGTTTCTTTACTT
>DYRK01000206.1:0-5148 GCA_020718785.1 Desulfatirhabdium butyrativorans
AAAAGCCGGGGCTTGGGAACGAGGAAAACTCCTAAATATATGCAATAAAAAAGGCATCCCCCTTCTGATTGTCAGGGAATGCCTTTTTATCCGCTATACGCCGGATACTATAATTTCTTTACATTTGCAGCGGCGTCGCCTTTGGGCCCCTTTTCCACATCAAAAGAGACTCTGTCACCTTCGCTCAGGGATCTGAAACCGGCTGCATCAATTGCAGAGTGATGGACAAAAATATCTTTTCCGTCTTCCTGCTCAATAAAGCCGAAGCCTTTTTTATCGCTGAACCACTTGACAATACCTTTTGCCATTGTAACAACCTCCTTACTTAAAAAATATTTATGGTCTCAAGCTTCAGGTTGCCACTTTGACAAATGGAACAATCCTTCAGTACTGAAACCGTCCAGAAACACATCCCGTCTTCTAAGAAAGGCAACATAATACTTTTCCGAAATGAAGTCAAGGAAAAATGAGGTCAGAAAAAAATATTTATTTATACCCTGAAAAACGATTTGCAAAATCATTGGGAGTTACGCAGTCGGATGATTTTTTAACCGCTGATGAACGCTTATAAACGCTGATGAATCAGAAAAATAAATTCAAGTGCGTAATTTTACCCTTGTCGGGAACGCACTCGCAATCAGAATCCGATGCCACTTTCTGAAACTTTCCCTTTGTTATTTTCCCTGAAAGATGATATGTGTCCGTTTATAAGGATTTTTACCGTTTCTGACAGCAATTCTCATTTTGACGTAAAGCGGCCCGGGCTTAAAACAGACAAACCCGCTTTACATAAAAGGAGATTCCTGCTGTTTCCGCAGATAATCAACGCCGTTTTTCAAAATGAGAATTGCTGCGTTTCTGAGGACATATTATGAACAGGAAAATCAGGATTGCCTTAATCGGCATCGGAATTTTTTCAGGACTGATGACGCTCCTGTCTGTGAGCCTTCTTTTCTGGATAGAGACAGATCATGCCCGGAACTTCATTCAGGCAAAAATCGGCAAAGCCATTCCCGGCAAAATTTTATATGATACTTTCCGTATTTCCGTTCCGGGGGGCAGGATTGAAATAAAAAACGCTGTTCTCAAAGACCCGTCCGATGCCGAACTCGCGGGAATTGACCGGCTTTTCATTGATATTTCATGGCTTCCGCTCTTACTCGGCAACCTTACGGTCGCGGAACTGATTCTGGAAAAACCCCGTGCCGATATCCGCGTGGACAGTGCGGGCAAACTTAATCTTATGACCGCGTTTCCGCCTTCGAAATCCGAGAAAGAAGAAAAAAAGAAAAAAAGCAGGGGAATCCCGATCAATATTGTTGTCAAATCTCTCAGTCTGGTGAAAGGGGCTGTGCGGTATGAATCCGAGGCTCAGAATCTGAAAGCCGCTGTTGAGGAAATCAGCCTGAGCGGTTCTGGCGCAAATCTTCTGAAACAATCGGGCAGCATCGAGCTTGATATCCGCGGCGGTAAATTTGAAAGCCCGAAAATTCAGACAGCAATCGCGGAAATGAAACTGGCAGCAGCAATCAAAGACGGACATATCGCCCCTCTGAAACTCAGACTTGACACGGACATGGGCAATCTTTCCCTTTCCGGGACAGTACGGAATGTGTTCAAAAACCCGGTTTTGGGGATCGGCATGGACCTCGGAGCTTCCCTGACCCCGATTCGGGAAAAATTGCGGCTGAAACCGGAACTCACCGGCGATGCGAAGATCGGACTGAAGCTTTCCGGAACATTGGACAATCCCGAAGTTTCGCTTCAACTGAATTACGGCGGCGGAAATCTTGCCGGAAATCGGATTGACAAAGTTGTTCTCGATTGTCAGCTCAAAGACAGGCATCTGTCTGTCCGTCCTTTGCAGGTGAATGCCGCGTCCGGGGAACTGAATCTGCAGGGCGATGTCAATCTGCAAAAGGCATTTGCCCAGGGCTTTCTTTCAAAACAAAGAGATTTGAACGCGCTCGAGTACAGCCTTTCCCTGAAGGAAAACAACATCGCCCTGAATAATCTGCTCGCGGGCAAAGAGATAAAAGGAATTGTCAATGCCGACCTTTCGGTTTCCGGAAAAGGCATTTCACCTGAAACAATGTCCGCGCAGGTCATGCTTGAACTGCTTGCCGAACAGATCACCGCGAGTCATGTTGCCGCGCCTGTTGATGTCGTTCTGAGCGCGGAGGCAAATCTGGACTCCGGGCTTGCAACAGTGAAAACATTTGACGCCAGAGCCGGAGATATTCACCTTCGGACCCAGGGCAGTTTTCATCTTGCTTCCAAAGAAATGGCTGCAAAGCTCACATTGGACGCCATGGATCTCGCCGCGGGACTGACACCTCTGAGAATTTCGGATGTCAACGGGTCACTGAAATGCAATGCCTCGGTTTCCGGGAATATCAAGCAGCCTGTGTTCGATCTTGCTTTGCAAGGCAGCCGCCTACGCTTTCGGGATATTGTCATCGGAAATATTTTGCTCAATGCCGATTCCGACCCGACCGGAGCAGTACGGGTTTCAAAACTCAATCTTGAAAATCAGGGATCGGTGATTCAGGGAGGCGGCTCTGTCCATGTATTCAAAAAAGATACTCTCGAAGTAAACAGGGGCTTTCCCTCGGATTTCTCGCTGGCTTTCCGCAATATCGAGGCAAAAGACTTTATCAGCAAAGACCTTGTGAGCGGTGTCCTGAACGGAAAATTAGATATTAAAGGAACCCTTGACGCGTTGAAAACCGCTCTTTCTTTGGATACAAAAAATCTGGCGGTCGGCGCCTTCCGCTCGGATACGGTTTCTATACGCGCAGACATTGAAGGAAATGTAATACAGCCTCCTGAAAAAATGAATCTGAAAACCGTGCTGTCTCTGAAAGCCGGAAAACCGGGCTTCGGCAATGTCGCCATCGCCACGCTCGCATTGGATGCAGATATGAAAGGAAATATCCGGCAGCCTTCCGGAACAGTGATACTAAAGGGAACAGCCATTGATCTCGGGGCACAGAAACTCAGAGAACTCCGGCTCAATGCCTTGCTCGAGGGAGAAAAGATAGTTATCCGTCCGCTTGAGATTGACGTGAGCAAAGAAGAATCCTTATCGGCAACAGGATGGGTGTCGCCGCAACAGAAGGCGTATCAGATTGATGTCTCATCCAAAGGCATTTCTCTTCTGAGCATTGACAAGGTCCGTGAGAACAAGGTTGCCGAAGGGAAAGTATTGCTGAATCTGTCCGGCGCAGGAACCTTTGACAATCCCAAGCTTGAAGGAGACATCGGCGTGAACAGTCTCCGGGTCAAAGGAAAAGCCATTGATGATTTCAACCTTCATGTCCGGCTTCAGGATCATATTGCGCGGGCAGCGGGAAATCTGAATTTCGGTCTTGAGGGCTTGTTTCATCTGCAAAAAAAGGATTTTTCAGCGTCTGCAGTATTTGATAAAACCGACCTCGGACCATATTTCAAGCTTGCTGATCAGACCGATCTTGCCGGAGTACTGAGCGGCAAAATCACTGCCGGAGGAAATGCAGGCGATACAGATCATATTCAGGCTGCTGCCGATCTGTCCGAATTGAGTTTATCTCTGAAGGGAAAAGAGATGATCCGTTCTCAGAATTTCAAAGCAGTTTTCAAAGACGGCGAAATCTCGATTCCGGGTTCTTTTCTGCGCGTATTCAAGGACGGGCAGCTTGACATTGAAGGCAAAGGAAAGCCCAAAGGCGGACCTCTCGATTTTCAGATAAAAGGAATACTGCCTTTGCAGATTGCCTCGCAGTTTACAGATGCAGTTCCCGATATCTCCGGAAATCTCGATGTCTCTGCACAGGTGAAGGGAAATCCGTCTCAGCCGGATATTCAGGCAGATATTGCTCTCAAAGATGCGGGCATGACGGTTCCCGGATTGTCTCAGCATCTGCATGATGTCAACGGAAATATTCGGATCACGCCGCAGAAAGTGATTCTGGACGATATAAAAGGACAATTGGACGATGGTCGCCTGAAACTTTCCGGCGATATTGCTCTTGAAGCATTTTCGCCTGCGGATGTCAACGTGAAACTCAGTTTCAATGCGCTTCCGCTCAAGGTTCCGGATATGCTGGATATGCTTCTGAATGCGGATCTGCGGCTTACAGGAACCCCGAAAAAGTCAATGATTGCCGGGGATGTGGTGATTCTTGAGGGAAAATATCATAAAGACGTTGATCTGAGCCTGCTGGGAACCTTGCAGGGAATCGGGCGGAAAAAGCGGGAAACCTCGCCTGCAAAGCCGCCGTCAAAAGAGAGGCCTCCGTTTCTTGAAAATATGAATCTCGATATTGCAGTGAAACGCCGGAATCCTTTTCTGGTGGAAAACAATCTGGCAAATCTGGATATAAATCCCGATGTCCGCATAACAGGAAACCTTAGTCAGCCCATTATCGGCGGACGTGCAAAGATCGAATCCGGAACCGTGATGTATCAGAAAAAAACATTCAATGTCGTCAAAGGCGTGATTGATTTTCTGAATCCGTATAAAATCGAGCCGACCCTTGATATCGAAGCCAAAACCGATATTCGGAAATGGGGTATTATTTTAAAAATTTCAGGCACGCCGGATCAGTTGATTTTCAAACTGAGTTCTGATCCCGAAGAAGAAGACGCTGATATTTTATCTCTGCTGGTGACGGGCAAAACTGCAAAAGAACTGAGTCAGGGCGGCGGAAGCAGTTCGGGGATGCTTCCGGCGCAGATGCTTGCCGAGATTGTCGAAAAGACATTCGGAGATGATATTAAAAAAGCTGCCGGATTGGATATTCTGGAAGTGAAATTTGCCGATGAAAACAGCAATCAGGGGAGTTCGGACGGCGTCACGGTCACGATGGGAAAAGAGCTTTCCAAACGCATGACCGTAAAATATGCCGTAGAATCAAAAAACGGCGAGATGCTGCAGAAAGGTATTGCGGAATACAAATTCCTTGAAAATATGATGCTGACAGGTTTTCAGGACAGCAGCGGCGCATTCGGCGGAGAAGTGGTATTCAGGATGGAGTTCCGCTGAAGTGAGAATTGAAAAGTGAGAATTGAAAAATATTTCTCACTTCTCACTTTTTTCACTTTTCAATTTATAGGGGAGATGAATATGAGACATCCTTTGACTGCTTTGGAAACCGGGCTGTCTGC
>DYRK01000206.1:5248-9409 GCA_020718785.1 Desulfatirhabdium butyrativorans
GTCCGAGGCTCAAAGTCCGGTTTGAGATTATTGACAGCGATCTGAATATCTTCCGGCCCGACGGACAGAAATTTCTGAGCTTTTTAGAAACAGAAGCAAAAATCGGGCAGGAAAGGCGACGCGCTGAGTCGGAGAAACAGCGCGCAGACATGCTTGAGGCAAAGCTGAAAGCTCTGAACGAGAAATTGTCGAATTCAGGGTTGAGGTAATAACGATGAGACAAAAGCGGATATTGCAACTCTCTCTGTTGATGTACGTTTTGTTCATGAGTCATGCCTTCCCGGGTGACGCGGGAAAAAATGCCGCTCCTGAACCTGTTGTATCAAAGATTATCGTGGAAATTCAGGATGCGGCCGGGGATGAAAGCCGATGGACCGAGATAGCGGAAAATCTGATTTTTCTCAAGGAGGGAGAACCCTTTTCCGCGCAGAAGCTTCAGGAATCCCTTGAGGCATTGAAACTGTGCAGGAAATTTCAGACTGTCAATGCCGATTCCGATGACGAAAAATATGCGGTCAGGCTTTTCTTCCGCCTGAAGCCCTTCCGGCAGGTCAAAGATATTCAGATCATATCCGCGTCTCCGCTTTTTGAGAGAGATATTCTCAATGTGATGACGTTTTATATCGGCGATGCTTTTGTCGGCGATCAGCTTCAAAAGCAGGCTGAACTCATTGAAAATATTTTTAAAGAAGAGGGTTTTATCCGTCCCGAAGTCAATGTCTCTGCCCAGGAAGACCCGGCAGACGGACATTTCATCGTTTATGTAAACATCGAGAAGGGAGAGTTTTACCGCGTAGGGAACTTTGAGATAAAGGGAAACCGTTCTTTTTCAGGCAACGGGCTTAAACTGAGGATGAAAATCTGGCAGGCATCTTTGCTTCCCGGGGGACTGGGCCGGTTTATCGAAAAAAATCTCAAAGAAGATATTAAAAATCTGACCGGATATTACAGAAAAAAGGGATATTCCGACGCAGTGATTGACTCTCGGGTCGAAAGAAATGCCGAAACCGGACAAGCGGCGATTCTGATCAGTATTGACGAAGGCATGGTTTACGACATCGGATTCGAGGGAAATAAAGAATTCTGGGATATGACCTTGAAAAAAGATATAGTCTTATTCAAAGAAGGAAACAAAAATGACTCGGGTATCAAAAAAAGCGTGAAAAATATTAAAGAGCGATACAGAGCCGCTGGCTATCCGGAAGCCGATATCACGGTCAGAGAGGAAGCAGCTGCGCGTACGAGGCTCAGGAAACTTCGCTTTGTGATCGCCGAGGGACCGCGATCCGTTGTAGAATCGGTTCGGATTACGGGAAATGAGCAGTTTGACAGCAAAAAGATCGGGAAACAGATGCTCACGCGTCCTCCGGGAATTCTGAATGACGGCGCATGTATTCCTGAGACATTGGAAGATGATGCCGATGCAGTCAGAACCCTTTATCTCAATAAGGGATACAGAGATACGCAGGTGAAAAAAAAGGTCAGCGGAGAAAACTCCGCACTCACGGTCGCTCTTGAAATCGAAGAAGGCATTCAGACTCGGGTTTCTTCGGTGAAAGTGAAGGGACTCACCGTGCTGTCAGAAGAAGAAGCGTATAAAATCTTTCGGGTGAAATCCGGAGAACCGTTACTGGAGGATAATATCCGTGAAGATGAGATAAAGCTGGCATCGCTTGTTTCAGAAAAAGGATATCCGCACATCAAAGTTTCCGGCGAGTTTTCACTTAGCGAAGATCATTCGAAAGCCGACGTGACTTATACCGTGGAAGAAGGTCCTTATGTCGAAATGGGACAGATTTATTTTACCGGCAATTTCCGGACCAGAAGGAAGATACTGCTGAACGAACTGGAAATCAAGCCTCAGGCCCCCTTTTCATTAGTAAAACTGCTCGAGACCCAGCGGAATTTCCGAAATATGAACATCTTCGAGTCGGTTCAGTTCAAAGCCTTCGGTCTTAAAGAAAAGGCGGACAAAGTCAATCTTTTTGTGGAACTTGAGGAGAAAAAACCGTATTTTGCACAGGTAGGCGTCGGATATGACACCCGGAGAAATCTTTATGCCAATGCGCTTTCAGGCGACCGGAATCTGTTCGGGCTTAACAAAAGTGTTCAGATGAGCGGCGAAATCAGTCAGATCGGCTATCAGGCAGGACTGGGAATTACGGAACCGAGACTTTTTGCTTCCCGGGTTTCATCATCATTCGAACTGTTTGCAACGAAAACCGAAGAGCTGAACAAAGATTTCGGAACAAAGTCATTCGGTTCTTCACTGGGATTCAGCCGGAAGTGGTTCGAACATCTGAATACCAATCTTACTTTCCGTTTCGAACAAAGAGAGCAGTTCAGGAGAAATACCGGGACTGTCTCTGCGGATGTCTTCAATGAAGACGAACTGGAAACCCGGCGTTTTCTAGTCACTACACCGTATCTGAGTTATGACACCAGGGATTCTTTTGTCCGTCCCGGAAAAGGCATGTTCTCATCGGCATCTGTTGATATTTCTCAGGGGCTTGAGAATTCGCTGGATAATTTTCTCAAATATCAGATAGACGCGAGATATTATTGGACGCCGTTTTCCCGCCTGACCTTTGCCTGGCACGGCCGGATGGGGCATATCGAGCCTTTCGGCTCTGTAGAAAAAGTTCCGGATGACCAGTTGTTCTTTCTGGGCGGCATTTCGGATATCCGGGGATTCAGTGAGAATATGCTCCGGTATAATGCAGATAACTCGCCGGTCGGCGGGCATACGTCTTTGCTGGGAAGTATGGAGGCAAGAATTGATCTCGGTCTTAATTTCGAGCTTACGACATTTTACGATGCGGGAAAACTGAGCAATGTGTTTCAGAATACCGAATCCGAAGGATTCCGCTCTACAGTCGGAATGGGGCTGAGATATATTACGCCTGTGGGTCCTATCGGATTTCTCTACGGTATCAAACTTGGTCCCGAACAGGGCGAAAGCTCGGGGCGCCTGCATTTTTCGCTTGGTTATACCTTCTGAGTTCCCGAATTTTGCCGTTTTGCATAGAGATGATTCTGCAGATTTCCGGTTAATTTCCGGAAGTCTTTATCATCGGAGAGGTCAGCAATGAATACAGAGTCAAATGACAAGACAATAAACAGACGGCAGTTTCTCATCCGTGCAGGCAAAGCCGGAATATCGGCTGCCGCTGCCTGTTCCGCGGCTTATTATTTCTATGATCCTGCGGGACCCGGCTCTCCTCCGGACCTGTCTGCCGGAGTCTGTCTGCCGGATTTCTCTGTTCCCGGGCAAAAAGGCAAAATGTGTATCGCCAGCGGGTCAGACCGAGTCAAAACCCTTCAGTCCGCGTTCAAGGCACTGGGCGGCATTGAAACATTTATTCGGAAAGGAGATCGGGTTATGCTGAAAGTCAATGCCGCGTTTGCCTCACCGCCTATCCTGTCGGCAACCACTCATCCCGATCTTGCCGCAGAAGCGGCGCGGCTATGTTTCAAAGCCGGGGCATCTCAAGTAATACTGACAGACAATCCCATCAATGATCCAGCGAGTTGTTTCATGCTCACCGGCATTGAACAGGCTGCCCGGTCGGTCGGTGCAACCTTGATATTGCCTCGTGATGATCTCTTTGTCTCTGCAACGGTTCCGGGCGCAAATCTCATCAGAAACTGGCCTCTGCTCTATGCGCCTTTTAAAAACGTGAACAAACTCATCGGCATTGCTCCGCTCAAAGATCATCACCGGAGCGGCGCGTCCATGACTATGAAAAACTGGTACGGATTACTCGGAGGGCGCCGGAATATTTTTCATCAGGATATTCACAATATTATCAAGGAACTGGCAATGATGGTCAAGCCCACTCTCGTGATTTTGGACGGCACGACCGCCATGATGAGCAACGGTCCTACGGGCGGTTCTCTTTCGGATCTGAAACAGACCGACACTTTGATTGTCAGTACCGATCAGGTCGCGGCAGATTCCTTCGGAGCGACACTGTTGGGAAAAACCGAGTCTGATCTTCCGCATATTGCCAAAGCCCAGGCCGCAGGAGCAGGAACCGCCGATTACCGTTCACTGAAGCCGGTGATGTTTTCTGCAAGTTAATTATTCTTGTCACCGTCATAATTTGCGCTTCTGTAAAACGCCCAAGCTGAAACAGACGCAAATCGTTTTTGCGGAGA
>DYRK01000917.1 GCA_020718785.1 Desulfatirhabdium butyrativorans
CTCAGAAACAGATTTCTCATTCCCACCATACTGCTGTTCATTATCGGTATGGGGATTTCAAGTGCGATTTCCTATATAAAACCAAAAGATACCCTGCAATCGTCCATTGCCATGCAGATCAGCAGGATGGCTGAAGGAACGGTCACCCTGCTGGATGCTGTTGTCGGAAATATAAAGCTGAATTTTGCGTATCGGAGCGAGGATGCAACTCTTGCCACAGTGGTTCAGGACGTGCTGGGTGAAACCCTCGCGGATTCTGCCCATAATCTGCTGGAAAGGATCAAAAGAGATTACGGATATTACGAAGAGGTGATGGTCAGCAATGCCGAAGGGAAAATCATTGCAGGAACCGCTGTCGGAGAGATCGGAAAAAGTATTGATCAGGAAGAATATTTCAAGGAAGCCCTGACCGGAAAAATCTTTGTTTCCGATGTGATGCAAAGCAAAGCCACAGGAAAACCCGTGTTCATCGTCTCTTCTCCCCTGAAAATGAATGAATATATCGTAGGTGTGCATTTCGGAACGATCAGTGTGGAGTATTTCAGCAGAAAATTTGTTGCTCCGGTGAAATTCGGCAAGTACGGTTATGCCTTTATATGCAGACAGGACGGTCTTGTCATCGCACATCCCGATGAATCGAAGATTCTCAAATACAATATCACAGCAGAAGCATTCGGCCGCGAAATGATAAAAAAAGGTCAGGGAGTGACAGACTATATTCTGGACGGAATGGAAAAACAGACGGCGTACAAAAAATCCGAGTCCTCAGGCTGGATTGTGGGGGTCTGCGCGGACAGAACCGAATCACTTGCGCCCATAAAGCATCTGAGCTATATCAATATCGGGGTTGCTGCCGGGACTATGACGATTGCGGCAATTGTTATTTTACTGATTGTCAGCGGAACGGTAGGTCCGATTTACCGGGTGGCTGTGGGCTTGAGCAACAGTGCGGAAAGCGTCGCGGCATCGGCCGGAGGGATATTGTCTGCAAGCCGTCAATTGACAGAAGGGGCATCCGAACAGGCTGCATCTTCGGAAGAAACCGCGTCATCTTTGGAACAGTTGGCTTCCATGACCCGTAAAAATGCGGAAAATGCCGCGGCATGCAATAAAATCGTCAAAGATTCCCAGATCATTTTCGGGAAAGCCCATGAATCCATGACATCGCTTAAAATTTCCATGGACGAAATTTCCAGATCAGGCGAACAGACTTTTAACATCATAAAAACAATTGACGAAATTGCCTTTCAGACCAATCTGCTGGCACTGAATGCCGCGGTGGAGGCAGCCCGTGCAGGAGAAGCCGGAGCAGGATTTGCGGTTGTTGCCGAGGAAGTCCGCTCTCTGGCAATGAGAAGCACCGAAGCTGCCCGAAGCACAGCAGGTCTGATTCAGAGCATTGTAAAAAAAATCAAAGACGGCGGGACTCTTGCAGCCCAGACCAACGAAGCTTTCGGAACGGTCGCGGAGCGGGCTGTCAGAATCGGAGAATTGGTCACAGATATTGCCGCAGCTTCTGCCGAACAGGCTCAGGGAATAGCACAGGTAAGCAAAGCCGTGGATCAGATGGATACGGTTACCCAGCAGAATGTCTCCAATTCCGAGGAAACATCTTCGGCTTCCGAAGATATGAAAGCACAGGCAGAACAGATGAAAGGTTTTGTAGCAGAACTGGCGGTATTGGTGGGGGGTGAGAGGTGAGAGGTGAGAGGTCAGGGGCGAAGTAGGGGCACGCCGCCGGCATGCCCCTACGATGATGCCCCCTGACCTTCATTCCTTTTCAGTTTCATATTTCCCTTGTTTAACGGATGAGCAGATCGAGAAGTGACAAGAAAAATCGGACCCATAAAGCCGATATGACAGCAATTCCGAAAAGCATCCCGTATTCGAACAAAGAAGCCATTAATTCTTTCAT
>DYRK01000207.1 GCA_020718785.1 Desulfatirhabdium butyrativorans
CCGGAAACCTCCGACCCTCTAAAGATAATTCTTATTTCCGAAAATGTCTAATGTCTTGTGTCAAGCTCTGAAAGATTTTTTACCCGGTATTAACATCAGCATGATAGGTTTCGGTAATTCGGGGGGGGGGCAGATTTTGAAGACCTTCGCACAAGAGACGTTACTTTTGACACAGAAAGACTTTGGCTGCAAAGGTGCGCTCAAAGTTTCATAATTATAGGGGTACATGGTTCACACATGATTTTGCCTTCCGCTCACGGAGCTTCGGTTTTAAAGTTTGAAGAGCCTCATTTTTGGTGTCATGCCGGTATTGATTTAACTTTGCCGTCACAGTTGAGTAATGAAGAACTGCTTGTTTATTATACAGTTGTACCCAAATATACCCGAATTGACGAACTTGTTGAGATATGTACGAATAAAATCAGGACAATATTATTAAAATTACTCACACCTCAAGAGTATGTGGCGTATTTAAGCCAGAAGGGTTGGGACAAAAGTCTTATGAATCCATTTCTGAGGTATGGAATAAAATGTAGTTTTAAAGATAACGGACTGTATATAGAGAGAAATATATATACTTATGAAGGATAGACATTATCCGAATCTCACGCGAGCATCAGACTGGAGAGAAGTTGTGCGTTTTTTCAACACCGCAGGTCCTGTGAACAGTAATGACCATTACTGTATTCCGCCGCTGAAGCGATTCGATCTCGAAGAGATTCTGCTTCTCATAGAGCAGAAGAAATATTTTGTCCTCCATGCCCCCCGGCAGACCGGCAAAACATCCTGTCTTTTAGCTCTGATGGATTATCTCAACAGTGAAGAAAGATACCGGTGTCTGTATTTCAATGCGGAAATGGGGCAGGCGGCACGGGAAAATGTAGAACAGGGAATGAACAATATTCTGCGGGAACTGGCATCCAGAGCCGTAACGCATCTCAATGATACGTTTCCAGCGTCTGTTCTGCCGAGGCTGCTTCAAGGGAAGGCTTACGGAACCGCTCTGAATCAGTGTTTTACCGAATGGTCGAGGCAGTCGGACAGACCGCTGGTTTTGCTTATGGACGAAGTGGATTCGCTGGTTGGCGACACGCTGATTTCCGTACTCCGTCAGATCCGTGCGGGCTATGACAAAAGACCCGGCGATTTTCCTCAGTCCGTGATTCTCTGCGGAGTGAGAGATGTCCGGGATTACCGGATCCGTTCCGACAAAGAGAAATCCGTGATAACCGGCGGCAGTGCATTCAATATCAGAGCAGAATCCCTCAGAATCGGAGATTTCTCCGAACAGGAAGTCCGGCGTCTTCTCCTCTGCCATACAGAGGAAACCGGGCAGATATTCGAAGCCGATGCGTCGGACAGAATATGGGAACTGACACAGGGTCAGCCCTGGCTCGTGAATGCCCTGGGCTATGAAACCTGCTTTAAAACCAAACAGCAACGGGACCGCTCCCTGCCGATTACAAATGAGATGATTGAGCAGGCAAAAGAAAATCTGATTCTGCGCCGCGAAACCCATCTGGATCAGCTTGCAGACAAATTGAGAGAGGAACGGGTGAGACGGGTTATCGAACCGATTGTCTGCGGAACCTCAAAGCCTCATGATCTTCCGGATGACGATATTTTTTATGTGCGTGATCTGGGGCTTATCCGAGTAGAAGGAGGAATGAAAATTGCCAACCCTGTTTATGCAGAAATCATTCCGAGACAACTGACCTTCGGGACCCAGCAGAGTATCCGTCAGGATACGATCCGCTACACAGAGTCTGACGGGCGTCTGAATACGGAAAAACTGCTCGCCGCGTTTCAGGAATTTTTCAGAGAACATTCGGAACACTGGGTCGGACGATTTGACTATAAAGAAGCCGGTCCCCAGCTTCTGTTGCAGGCATTTCTGCAAAGAATCGTCAACAGCGGCGGGCGGATTGAGAGAGAATATGGTCTGGGCAGAGGCCGGACTGACCTCATGGTGATATGGAAACATGGGAACGGCCTGCAGAAAGCAGTCATCGAACTGAAGATTCTGTATAAAACATTGGAAAAAACCATAGCTGAGGGTCTGAAGCAGACTGCCGCTTATATGGACCGATGCGGCTCGCCGGAAGGACATCTGATTATCTTTGACCGAAGACCTTATAAAACATGGGATGAGAAGATTTTCCGCAGGGAAGAATTCGCTGAAGGAAAGAAAATCACCGTTTGGGGAATGTAAAAGTGTGATACTAGGATTTGAAATATTTACATAAGGGCTGATCTTTACGAAAAAAGGAGACAATATGGGAACACTGGAAAAAATATCGTTTGATTCCAAAGATATTGAAAATGTGCTTGCCCGGATGAACGATAAGGAATTAGACAAACTTCCCTTCGGCGCGATTCAATTGGACAAGGAGGGAAAAGTTCTCTCGTATAATGCCACGGAAGCAGAAATCACCGGAAGAAAACCGGAAGATGTGATCGGCAGAAATTTTTTTAAAGAAGTTGCGCCCTGCACACGGCGTCCGGAATTTTACGGGGCTTTTCTCGAAGGTGTGAAAAATGACAATCTGAACATCCTGTTCGAATATGTCTTTGACTATAAGATGAAGCCCACCAAGGTGAAGGTTCACATGAAAAAGGCATTGACCGGGGACAGTTACTGGGTGATTGTCAAGCGGCTGTGAATCGGTTTTTCAGGGCGGGCGAAGCATTACTAACAATCATGTTCAGAGGCAGTTATGCTGATTACACATATTTCAGAGAACGAACAAATCATTATCTCCGAACATATCTGTCAGGCAAAACATTGGAACCCGGGTCAGAAACTGGTGATTACGGAAACTGAGGACGGTATTCTGTTAAAACCCGCCTCTCCTTTCAAGTCAACAAAATTAGATGATGTTGCCCGGTGTCTGCCGTATCAGGGAAAGGCAAAAAACGCAGACAGAAATGGATGCCGCTATTGTCAGAGGCGTTTCGGAAAGTCAGAATGATTGCCGTTGATACAAATATCGTTATACGATTACTTACAGGGGATGAGCCTGAACAATATCGGAAGTCCCTATCCCTGTTTGAACAGGAAATCGTATTTTTACCTGATACGGTGATTCTGGAGACAGCAAGACAATGCAATCTTACAGAAGTTTGAAGAATGTCAAAAAGCAGGCGAAGCCCGGTAAAAACAGACATCTCCCTGATTCACCTCTGCATTTTTGATTAAGATTTGATAATTTCTCACCGGTCCGAATGCAGTACTGCAAACTTGCAACAGGGGAGTTCAGATGAAAATTTTTGCTGCATGGAACATCATTCTGCCGGCTGCGTTTATTCTGGATATGATTTTCGGAGACCCTCGCTCTGTCCATCATCCGATATGCTATATGGGAAAAGCTGTCACTGCATGGGAACCGCATTTCATAGGGCGGGTGAAGCAAAGCGAAACCCGCCGCAGCCTGAAGATGCTTTTTGCCGGAGGATTTTTTGCTCTGTCACTGATTTCAGTCACATGGATATTGACATGGACAGCGATAAGCCTATCAGAAAAAATTCATCCTTTTTTGGGAACATGCCTTCAGATCGGTCTGATTTATTTCTGCATTTCGGCACGCTGTCTCGAAGAATCGGCAATTACGGTCTATAACGCGCTGAAACAGAATGACTTGCAGGAAGCAAAACAGAAACTGGCTATGATAGTGGGGAGAGATGTAGAAAATCTCTCGGAGCAGGGTGTGACTCGTGCCGCAGTAGAAACAGTTGCGGAAAATCTTGTTGACGGAGTGATCTCGCCCCTGTTCTTTGCGGCACTCGGCGGCGCGCCTCTTGCCGTGGCTTATAAAATGGTCAATACGCTGGATTCCATGATCGGATACAAAAATGAAAAATATATGGATTTCGGAAAAATTGCCGCGCGTACAGACGATATTGCCAATTTTATTCCCGCGAGACTTTCGGTTCCGCTTATCTCGATAGCCGCGCATCTTCTTATGGGAAAGGGAAAAAGCGCGTGGAATACTGCAATTCGTGAAGGCAGAAATCACTCCAGCCCGAATTCCGGATATTCGGAAGCTGCATTTGCCGGCGCACTGGAAGTCAAACTCGGCGGACCCAATTACTACGGCGGTCAATTGGTTTCCAAGCCTTACATCGGCGAGTCATTCGGCGACACAGACATAGAGCATATCAGAACCGCGTGCAGGCTGATGATTTTTTCCTCGTTTTTATGGCTTCTGATTCTTGAAGGACTGACAATTATCGCTCATTAGTCTGCAATAAATTCGATGCTATTTACATTCGGGAGGAGTAGGACAGGATGGATTGACAAATGACAGAATATCCCGCATTACCAAAATGTTATAAACACGCATATCCCTTCACACTCAGCGTGCCGTCTTACATTTATCCGGATGCCCTTATTCCCAATGTAAAAATGTTGGGGCATTATACGGATGAAATCGAAGTGCTGCTATTCGAGAGCGCGAGCGACAGTCTTCCGACAAAAGACGAGATAAAAACTTTGGCGATTTTAGCAGCAGATTTCGATCTGACATACAATATCCATCTGCCCACCGATATATCTCTCACGGATAAGGAGCCGTCCGTGCGGCAACAGGCTGTAAAAATTCTGCAATCTGTCATTCATCTCACGGCTCCGCTGTCTCCTTCCACTTATACGATGCACCTGCCTTACGATGAACCCTCACGCACAGAGGCGGACGTGAAAAAATGGCAGGAATTTGCTTATAACAGCATGGAACATCTGCTCAAATCACAATCGCTGCCTGCCCGGGGCTTTTCCGTCGAGACTCTGAACTATCCATTCGAATGGGCGGATAAAATCATAAAAGATTTTGATTTTTCAGTTTGCATTGATCTCGGACATCTGATATTACACGAAAACGATGTGCAGGCTGTTGTTGACAAATATGCCGGAATTACTTCAATTATTCATCTTCACGGGGTTGAAAACGGCAGAGATCATATTGCGCTGAATCGTCTGTCAAAGACGCACAGCGAGACTGTGAGGGGAATCTTAAAGCAGTTCAGCGGCGTGGTGTCGCTGGAAGTTTTTTCTTATAAACATCTTGCCGAATCTTTAGCCTTTCTTGAAGAATGCGTGAGAAAAGAGGATTGAAAATTGATACTTGTTGCGGATAATTTGCAGATTACAAACAAAATTATCGAAAAAGCAGTCCGTGAAAATGACCATGAGCCGATTCAGGATATGGTAAAGAAATGCGAAGCCGCTGGCACTGCGGTTATTGACATCAATTCGGGACCGCTGTCACGTGATCCTGAAAAAATGGCGTTTATGGTTGCGGCAGTTCAGGAAGTTTCCGATCTTCCGGTTATCATTGACACGGCAAATCCCAAAGCAATGGAAGCCGGTCTCCGGGCAAACCGGAAAACGGCTGTTATCAACGGCTTTTCTTTAGAACCGGTGAAACTGGCGCAGATGCTTCCGCTGGCAAAAAAATTTGATGTGGACATTATCGGATATCTGCTGTATCCTGACAGCCATGTGCCGAAAGATGCGGCAGAGCGTTTGAATGTGGCGGTCGCACTCTGCCGCGAATTTCAGAAATCCGGTGTTGAACCGGAACGGCTGATTATAGACCCTGTTGTTGCTCCTTTGGTCTGGCAGGACGGCAATATTCAACTGATGGAAATTTTATCGGTGATCCGGCAGCTTCCCGAACTTCTCGGATTTCCGGTCAGAACCATTGCCGGGCTTTCCAATCTGACCACAGGACGGGGACCCAAAGAAAAAAAATTGCTTATGGAAAGAAGCTATCTTCCCATGCTCGCAGCGTCCGGTCTTAGCATGGTTCTGCTGAACATATTTCATCAGGAAACTGTCAGCGTGGCAAAGGCTTGCGAGGCTCTGATGAGTCAAAAGATATTTGCTTGGGAAGAAGTTTGAGGAAGTGAGAAGTGAAGAGTGAGAAGTGAGAAATATGATTGCAGAACGTCAGGTGATTCATTGGAACGGCGAGTCCGGGAGAGTGTCGCCTTATATCCTGATCGGCGAGGAACCGTTATCCATACGCGTGCAGGGAAAGCCGTATTCGGTAGTAATGCGGACTCCGGGGGATGAGATTGCTCATGTGGCAGGCTTTTGTCTTGCCGAAGGCTTGGCGGATGATCCTGATGATATTGTAAACATTGCCTTCTGTGACGGCTCGGACAGCAATGTAGTGACAGTTACGCTGAAAGCATCGAGACTGGAAAAAATACCGGAACTCCTCGAAAGACGGAATTTTATCAGTCAGACCGGCTGCGGGCTTTGCGGCAAAGAGATTGTGGATGAGTTGTATCAGATTATTCAGCCGATAGGCGAGGGCAGAAAAGCAGATATCGGAAAAGCCTCAGAATGTCTGAGGCATCTTTCGGACCATCAGCCTCTGAGACGGCAGACTCGTTCCGCCCATGCCGCGGCGATTTATGACAGCGACTATGCGTTGCTGTCTGTTGCCGAAGATGTGGGGCGTCATAATGCTTTGGATAAGGCATCAGGAAAACTTTTTCTCGGGCGCAAGCTCCGGCAGGCTTTTCTTCTGACGCTCTCCTCCCGTATCAGTTACGAACTGGTGCAGAAAGCCGCCCGGGCCCGTATTCCCGTTATTTTTGCCGTCTCCCGTCCCACGGCGTTGGCTGTAGAGCTTGCCTCACAACTGAATATGACACTGGCATGTCTGGCAAAAGACGAGGGTGTTTATGTCTTTTGCGGCAGCCATCGGCTCAATTTATAAGCGACCGACCATTATGATTCGGTGGGTCAGACATTTCTGTCTGACCTTTATCATGAACAGGCAAAAATGCCTGTTCTGCCGCAAAAAAATTATAAGTCTTTAAGGTCGCTCGCTTAGAATCACGAGGAGAGGTCCGGTGATGAGAAAGAGGGTATTGTACGGATCTGCAGATTATGAGGAAATAGTCCGGGACAACGGTTATTTTGTGGATAAAACCGCCTATATCGGAAAGCTGGAAACGGTTAAGAATCCGGTCTTTCTCCGTCCCCGCCGGTTCGGGAAATCGCTGTGGTGCCGGATTCTGGAATGTTACTACAGCATCAGGCAAAAGGATGATTTCGAACGGCTGTTCGGGCATACATGGATCGGACAGAATCCTACGCCGCTTCGCAATTCTTTTTTTGTGCTGCATCTGGATTTTTCCGTTGTAGAGCCTGCCGGAGCTATTGCGGAAATCGAAAAAAGTTTCAACCTTGTCTGTAATTCAAAGATGAAAACAATGCTCGGATTGTCAAAAGCATGGCTTCAGGGAGATTTCGTTATTGATATTAAAGAAAGCGCATCTGTAAATCTTAATAAACTTCTTGATTATATTAAGGAACATGATCTGCCGCGTCTTTATGTCATCATAGACGAATACGACAATTTTGCCAATCAGCTTATTGTTTCCCATAAAGACCGTCTGTATCGTGAACTTACCTCAGATGACGGTTTTCTGAAAACCTTCTTCAAAACCCTGAAAGAAGGGCGTAAAACCGGCGCAATCGCCAATGTGTTCATCACCGGAGTTTTGCCGATCACTATAGATGATCTGGCGTCGGGATTCAATATTGCCAAATTCATCACCCTTGATGCCGAATTCGAAAACATGCTGGGGTTCACACAGTCCGAAGTTGATCTTCTTCTGGATGAAATTTATCAAGACTATGAAATGGATACTTCGACACGCAGAGAGGTGGATCATATCATCAGAAACCATTACGACGGGTATCATTTTGTGAATCCTGCCGGAAAATCACTGTACAATTCCACTATTCTGATGAATTTTCTGAGCGATTTCTGCCGTTTCAGGCAGATTCCGGAACGCCTGACCGACATGAACCTGAAAACCGATATTTCATGGGTCAGACGGCTGACCGCATCTGATCCGCAATACACCGAAGAATTTGTTGATCAGCTCACGCTTCATAATTCGATCCGTTATGATGATACGCTTCTCAGGGAAAAGTTCGATATGAGTCAGTTTTTTGATAAGAGCTGTTTTCCGATTTCGTTTTTTTATCTGGGAATGCTCACCCGTCAGGACAGCTTTTATCTGAGACTCCCGAATCTGAACATGCGGCAGATTTTTGTCGAATATTTCAACGTAATTCACAGAATTGACGTATCCACAAAATATGCGGAAATGATGCAGGGATTTGTGAATCAGCCGGATTTGCCGAAGCTTTTTGCAGATTACTGGGAACTTTATGTTTCGCAACTGCCCGAAGCTGTTTTTCAGAAGGGCAATGAAAATTTCTATCGCACAACTTTTTTCGAACTGTGCAGCAGGTATCTTTCCTCATGGTTCACATTCCATGTCGAACGCTCGTATCCGCAGGGAAGAAGCGATCTGGAATTTGTCGGCAAATACCATGAAAAATATGCGGGTGTGAGAATCGTTATCGAGTTCAAATACTTTTCCAATGCGGAATTTAAGAAAATGAAAACAGCGATAAAAAAATTCCGCTTACGCAAAGAAGATACGCTTCAGATTGCCGGATATGTCGCGGGGCTGAAATCGGAATATCCCGAAGCAAAGATTTCTCAATTTGTGATTTACTGTTTCGGAAATCAGGGATTTCGAGTGTTTGAAATTTAAAAATCCATCTTTTTTTTGAGGGCGAAAAGGGCGATGATGAAAATACGACAATTCCGATATTCATCGGACAATCTGGGATATGTGATTTACGGCGAGAAATGCGCTATGGCAGTTGACGGCGGCGCGCCGGAAGCCATAGTCCGGTTTCTCGACAAGAACGGTCTTCGACTCGAATATGTTGCAAATACGCATTCTCATCCGGATCATACGGTCGGAACCCGATCTCTTGTGAGCCGTTCCCGGTCCGAATATTTGGATAATAATGTCCTGCGTAGAAATAAAGAGATCGAACTCGAAGGGACAAAAATATCTGTTTATCATACGCCGGGACATACGGAAGACTCGCTTTGCTTTCATGTAGAAAATCTTCTGATTACCGGCGATACCTTGTTCAACGGCACAATAGGCAATTGTTTTACCGGCGATTTGGATGCTTTTTTCGAATCTGTCAAGCTGCTGATGCGCTTTCCTCAAGATACGCTTGTTTATGCAGGTCACGATTATGTCAGTATGGCGATGGCTTTTGCAAAGCATCTCGAACCGGACAATAAAGATATCAATCGCTTTCTGAAACAATATGACTCGGCTCATGTGCGTTCGACGCTGGCAGATGAATTCAAGGTGAATCCCTATCTGAGATTCAATGAGGAAAATATCGTTTCGGTTCTCAGAAACCGGGGGCTTCCTGTAGAAACAGAAGAACAGCGATGGCATTCGCTGATGTCTGTTGAATGATAACCGCAGATTAGACATGAAGAAGGAGTTATTATGAAAAAATGGAAACTCATTGCCGGTTTGCTGCTGA
>DYRK01000918.1 GCA_020718785.1 Desulfatirhabdium butyrativorans
AGAAACAGTTAAAAACAGAATCTTTTTCATAACATAACCCTTCTAACACAAAGTTCAGGTGCGCCGTAAGGCGTCAACTGCAACTGATGGTTAGGACTTCCGCTTTATCCGTACAAAGAAATCCTAACCGGTTATCGTCAGTGTTTCACGGTCTCAATCCGGCAAGTACCTGTAACATGCGGATAATATCCTCAAGTCCGATTCTGCCGTCTCCGTTGGCATCCCATTTAAGCTGTTCATTTTTCACAGCCTGATCCGACTGCGCCTGACTCAGCAGTCCGCAGCTTGCCGGATTATCTTTGCAGAACTGAATACCGGCTTGTCCGGCGGCATCATTCTGTACCTGAGTAAATAGCTGATAACTGCCCGGATTGGCTTTGACCAGATCAATCCCCTGCTGCGTTGAACCGTTGGTATCCGTAAATTGACAGGGATCAGCAATGCCGTTGCCGGATATTACGATGGTATTCGTACCGGCGGTTTTATCGGAGTTGACCGTTACCGTGCCGGTATATGCCTGCACAGCGGTAGGCGAAAAGGTTACAGTTACATTCTGAGAGCCGCCTGCGGGAATCGTTCCGTTCCAACTTCCGTTAAAGCCCGCAGGATAAGTGATTGAGCTGACAGTCAGGGTTGAATTGCCGGTGTTCTGAATGGTCAGGGTCAGTTGTTTGGTTTTGTTGACTATGACATCGCCGAAAGCAGAATTGCCGGTCAGACCGATGATGCGGGTAGAGATTGTAACCTTACGGATGCAATTGTTAGTGAAGTCAATAATCAGTATATTACCCGCGCTATCTTCCAAAATCCCGGCAGGGTGATATAATTGCGCTGCTGTTGCCTCGCCTCCGTCACCGGAAAATCCCTGTGTTCCGTTCCCTGCAAAAGTCGTTATAATACCGGATGTATCAACTTTGCGGATACGGTGATTGAACTGGTCTGCAATATAAAGATTGCCCGCACTGTCGAATCTCATATTGTACGGATTATTCAATTGGGCGGAAGTGGCAGCAATCCCATCGCCGTTATATCCTGCCGTCCCTGTCCCGGCAACTGTGGTAACAATACCGGACGTATCAACTTTGCGGATACGGTGATTCTTGGTATCGGCAATATAGAGATTGTCCGAGCTGTCCAATGCTATCCCATCGGTATTATAACTGAACTTTGCAGCTGTAGCTGTTCCTCCGTCACCGGAATATCCGGCTGCACCGCATGTTCCGGCTACTGTGCTGATAATACCGGACGCATTGATTTTACGGATACATGAATTTCTGGCGTCCGCAATATAGATGTTACCGGCTTTATCGAATGCGATATTGTCGGGCCAGTTGATCTGTGCGGCTGTAGCCGGTCCCCCGTCACCGGAATATCCGGCTGTGCCGGTTCCTGCAATTGTGGTAATAATACCGGAAGTGCTGATTTTGCGGACGCGATTATTGCCGATATCACCGATAAGGATATTGTCAGTTTTATCAAACACAAAACAATACGGACCGTACAACTGGGCGGCTGTGGCAGGAATTCCGTCACCGTTGTATCCGGCTGTGCCTGTTCCGGCAACAGTACTTATGATACCGGAATTATCTATTTTGCGGATACGCTGATTCTCGGTGTCAGCAACATAGATATTGCCCAGCCCGTCCTTTGCAATACCGCGTGGAAGGTTGAATTTTGCGGCTGTGGCCGGACCTCCGTCACCGGCAAATCCGGCAACGCCGCCCTGTCCTGCAATGGTGGTGATGGTGTCAGCATTTGACGGAGATAAAACTCCTCCGAACAGGACAAACAATGCCGATATTATCATACTTCCGAAACGTTTTTGCAAGCTTTTCAGACTCATTTCATACCCTCCTAACAACAAATTAAGCGGCGGGCGGCTTTTTGCCCGTCCGCTTGAATGCTG
>DYRK01000919.1 GCA_020718785.1 Desulfatirhabdium butyrativorans
CCCAAGCCCCGGCTTGGGAACGTCTGAATCCGCATTATATATTTTTTCTATACTAACCATTCCCGCTATTGAAATAATCGAATTGACAAGCTCCGATATCTGCCGTAAAAATTGAGGATATTCATATCGGATATATCATAATTATTAAAAAATGAAAGGAAAACACAAATGAAATACGGCGCGAGAAATACGGTCAAAGCAAAGGTCAGATCTGTAAAAAGCGATGAAATCATGTCTTTGGTAAAATTTGATGTCGTGAATCCGGGAGAAATGGCCTCGGTTCTGACCACCGAGTCCGTAAAAGAACTGAACCTCAAAGCAGGCGACGAGGTTCAACTGATTATCAAGGCAATCCATGTTCTGCCGGTCAAGGAGTAATTCGGGCCATGTTCAGAAATGTTTTTGCCACCCGCCGAGGGATAATTGCTGTCGGCGCGGTGATCGGTATTCTTGCCCCGATATTGCAGAAATTGGGCAATCCGGGCAATATGGGAATCTGCGTTGCCTGTTTTGAGCGTGATATTGCAGGGGCTTTGGGATTTCACCGGGCAGACGCGGTTCAGTATATGCGGCCCGAAATTATCGGCTTTGTCATCGGTTCTTTTATCGCAGCCTATATTTTCAAGGAATTTCATGCACGGGGCGGTTCTGCACCCTTTGTGAGATTCATATTGGGAATTTTTGCCATGACAGGGGCATTGGTATTTTTAGGATGCCCCTGGAGAGCCGTGTTGCGGCTTGCCGGCGGAGATTTCAACGGTGCATTCGGCATTTTGGGACTGATTTCCGGTATATGGATCGGCACACTTTTCTTCAAAAGCGGCTATAATCTTGGGCGCAGTCACAAAAGCCACAGTTCCGCAGACTGGCTCCTTCCTTTGATGATGGCAGGCTTTCTGGCATTGATGCTGATATTTCCGCAAGTCAAAGATCAGCCTCAGAGCGGAATCCTTTTCTACAGCATGAAAGGTCCGGGAGCAATGCACGCCGAGATATTTATTTCTCTCGGCATAGGACTGACGGTCGGATTTTTGGCCCAGCGAAGCCGATTCTGCACCATGGGCGCGTTCAGAGACCTGATATTGTTCCGGCAGATTCATCTGTTCAGCGGTGTGATCAGCCTTCTGGTTGCAGCCTGTGTGACGAATCTGATTCTGGGACAGTTCAAACCGGGATTTGAAGGACAGCCTGTAGCCCATACTCAGCATATCTGGAATTTTGCAGGCATGATGCTGGCAGGACTTGCCTTTGCATTAGCCGGCGGATGCCCGGGCAGGCAGTTGTTTATGGCAGGAGAAGGAGACGGAGATGCCGCAGTCTTTGTATGGGGAATGATTGTCGGGGCTGCTTTTGCTCATAATTTCGGTCTTGCCAGTTCTCCCAAAGGAATCGGATCTTATGGAATGCCGGCGGTTATTATCGGATTGGCGGTCTGTGTTTTCATCGGATTTACCATGAGAGAAAAGCAGTAGGGGCATGTCGGCGACATGCCCTTGCGACGCACTATGACGATTTTGCAGATCGTCTTTTTGACAAAACGATTTGCAGAATCGTTTTACTAGGGATTTCAAAGCAGCAGGGGCATGTCGCCGACATGCCCCTGCGGACGATTTTGCAGACCGTCTTTTTGACAAAACGATTTGCAGAATCGTTTTACTAGGGATTTCAAAGCAGCAGGGGCATGTCGCCGACATGCCCCTGCGGACGATTTTGCAGACCGTCTTTTTGACAAAACGATTTGCAAAATCGTTTTACTACGGATTTCAAAGCAGCAGGGGCATGTCGCCGACATGCCCCTGCGGACGATTTTGCAGACCGTCTTTTTGACAAAACGATTTGCAGAATCGTTTTATAATACTTCAAGTTTGGTTTTTCCGGTTCATTTTTTGAATCATATATGCTAT
>DYRK01000208.1:0-7941 GCA_020718785.1 Desulfatirhabdium butyrativorans
CCCGCTTTACATTTTATCTAAAAATTCCTGAGCTTTTTTATGCCCGAGATACGAAGCTTCTTTCAGATCCTTTTCAGTCTGCTCGATATCCCCCAGTTTGTAATGGACAATCGCACGGTTATAATATGCAATCGCATAGTTGGGTTTCAGTTCGATTGCGCTGCTGAACAGTTCCAGAGCTTCCCGATAATTGCCTGAGCGGTACAGTTTTTTTCCTTTTTCAACCCTGTCCAGCGCGATGGTATTGTGCATGGGCGTCTTGGAGATAGTTTTGAACTCATATCCGCAATGTCTGCAAATCCCGGCTTTCAGCATGACGCGTTCCGCGCATCGCGGGCAGTCTTTCATCATATCTGTGTCCTGACTGCCCTTGTCGCGTATTTTTTTGTTGACAGTTGCCACATATTTGCCCATGATTCTCTGCAAAAACTGGGCAAAAGGACGCTCGTCAATCTGATAGATGGCAATCTGATGATTGATTTCTTCCTGAACGATTTCCCTGTTTTCGTTAATATCCGGAAGTATCAGCGAAAAATCCGCCAGCAGTTCGATGATCTGACCGTATTTGTCCAATTGAAGATTCTGGATAGCCGCGGAATCTCCCATTTCGTTTTTGATATTTTCGAGCTTGAAATAATCCAAAGCATTTTTAATCAGGGTCTGGGTTCCGTCGCGGATAGTTTTTTCAAGCGTTGTGGTGTCATGTTCTTTTTTCAGCCCGACAATTTTATTTTCATATCTTTCTTTGAGTTCCTGTATTTTTTCCTCGCATTCTTTCTCCACCGATCTTTTGGTAATGGCAAACGCTGCCAGCAGGGAGAGGAGTGTCGAAGAGGTTATCAGCAGAAAAGACAGATAGTTATCAGACATTTGGACAGGCAGATAGGTCGAAAGGCCGACGGTTATTATCCCCAATATAGTCAGACTTACATAGATGTTCATTTCTGTATCCGGCCTTTTATCGTGAATGCCCGGCAGAAAACTGAATTTTTTTTGATAAAACACAGTTTCTTATTTCCGGGAATGATTTTTTTCAGTGGATGTTCCCAGCATTTATTCTCAGACCGAAAAGTCCGGCGCGGAATTTCGGGTCATTTTCGATCTGCCTGCTCCTGAAATACTTCTGTCCGCGTGATTTGTCAAGGGCATTTTTTTGATTTTTAAAAATAACAATCTGATATTACATATTTTTGAAGACTTCCTGAGTTTTCAGAACCCCGGAAGTCTGAGGGGAGGAGGTCTGAGGAAGAAAAGACTTGGCTTTTTTCGGATTTAATGGTTAACTGGATACGTCTGAAGGAGGAAAAATGGAACAATCAGCGTTTAATCAAAGCTTACTGAATTTTTTGAAGACATCCCCGACCCCCTTTCATGCGGTTGCACAAATTGCCGGTATGTCGGAGAATGCCGGATTTGCCCGTGTGTCGGAATCCGATACTTGGAATCTGAAAAAAGGACATGGCTATTATGTTACGCGCAACGGTTCCGCGATCATTGTTTTTACCACAGGAATATCGGATCTTGCCGAAACCGGAATCCGAATGACATGCGCGCATACCGACAGCCCCTGTCTCAAGGTCAAACCTCAGCCTGAAATTGTCAGCCGGTCGTATCTGCAACTCGGGGTGGAAGTTTACGGCGGGGCATTGCTGAATACATGGTTTGACCGTGATCTCTCGCTGGCAGGACGGGTAACTTATTTATCCGAAAAGAAAATCATCAGAAGCGGACTCATTGATTTCAAGTATCCGCTTGCATTCATACCGAGTCTGGCTATCCATTTCAACCGCGACGCGAATAAAAATCACCCGATCAATGAGCAGAAAGACCTGCCTCCGGTTCTGGCACAGGTTTCAGGCAATGAAACGCCGGATTTCAGAACCCTGCTTTTGCAGCAATTGAAAAAAGAGCATCCGGATTGCGACGCGGATACGGTTTTAGAATATGAACTCAGTTTTTACGATACTCAGCCGCCCTCTTTTGTCGGGCTGGATCGGGAATTTATAGCTGCCGCGCGTCTGGATAATCTGTTAAGCTGCTACACAGGCTTGACGAGTCTGGCAGAAAGCGATAAACAGACGCCCTGCCTTCTGGTTTTCAACGATCATGAAGAAACCGGCAGTTTGTCCGTTGCCGGCGCGCAGGGAAATTTTCTGGAATCGGTGCTGACGCGGCTCTGTCCCTGTGCAGAAAATTTGAGCCGGACATTGGCACGCTCGGTCATGATTTCGGCAGACAATGCCCACGGGGTTCATCCCAATTATGCGGATAAATATGATGAGCATCACGGACCGATTCTGAACCGGGGACCCGTGATCAAAATCAATGCCCAGCAGCGATATGCGTCTGACAGCGAGACTTCGGCACTTTTCCGCTATCTTTGTCAGCAGGCTGAAGTTCCGGTACAATCCTTTGTAATGCGGAGCGACATGGGCTGCGGCAGCACTGTCGGACCTCTTACCGCGGCAAAAATCGGAATAAAAACCGTGGATGTGGGCGTTCCGACATTCGGGATGCACTCTGTGCGAGAATTGGCAGGTGTGAGAGATGCCTTTTATCTGTACCGGGTTCTGAAGAAATTTTTTGAGGTCCCGAACCGGAAGGATATTAACCGCTAATAAACGCCAATTAACGCCAATTAATTGGGAAATAATTTCAAGAGCTAAGTGAAGATATGAAAAATGTCTGTGTATTCATATAAAGCCGCGGATATTTCCGGCAAAATTGTCAAGGGAACATTGGATGCCGCGGATGAAAAAAGCGCGGCAGACAGGCTTCAGGATATGGGATATATCCCCATCAAGATTTCTCAGACCGGAAATGCCGCGGGGCAGACGAGCCTCAGACTGTCCGGTGATATTTTTTCCTTTTTCAAAAAAGCTTCGGTCAGGGATGTGATGCTTTTTACTCAGGATTTGTCCGCGCTGCTGACTGCGGGACTTCCTGTTGACCGGGCATTGTCCATACTGATTTCTGTCACGGAAAAAGAGAAATTCAAAGAGATTGTCCGGGATATTCTGAAATCTGTCGAGGGCGGGAGTTATCTCTCCGATGCAATGGCAAAACATCCTCGTGTGTTTTCGGATTTTTATGTGAATATGATACGTGCCGGGGAAGCCGGCGGGGTTTTGGACGCGGTGCTGGAAAGACTGGGAGAGTTTCTGGAAAGCTCTCAGGAACTCAGAGATTATGTCAAATCCGCCCTGATTTATCCGATTTTTCTGGTTTTTGCAGGCGGAATTTCGATTATTATTCTTATGACCTTTGTGATTCCGAAATTTTCCGTCATGTTCTCGGACATGGGAAATGCTATTCCTTTATCTGCCTGGTTTTTAATGGGATTGAGCGAATTCCTGCGAGCATACTGGTGGATCATCGTCGGAGTAATGACTGCGGCTTATCTCTCGATTCACCAATACATAAGAACACCGGCAGGCCGCTTACAGTCCGATATCTGGAAAATCAGGCTGCCGGTTATAGGAGATATGGTCAGAAAAATCGAGGTGGCACGATTTGCAAGGACATTGGGAACCATGATAAAAAGCGGTGTCCCAATCTTGCAGGCACTTGATCTTGTCAAAGCCATCATCGGAAACAGAGTCATTACAGGAGCAATGGAAAGAGTCCATGACCGGGTCAAGGAAGGGGAAAGACTCTCTGCCCCGCTGAAAGACACGGGCATTTTCCCTTCTCTTGCGGTTCAGATGATTACGGTGGGAGAAGAGTCGGGAAAATTGGATGAAATGCTGCTGAGGGTGGCAGAAAATTATGAAAAAGTCGTAAGAAATACGGTAAAACGCTTCATCAGTATTCTGGAGCCGGCAATGATTCTTGTGATGGGGCTGGTGGTGGGATTTATCGTCATAAGTATGCTCATGGCGATTTTCAGTATGAATGAAATGCCTTTTTGAGTGAGAATTGAGAATTGAGAAGTGAGAATTGAAAAGTGAGAAGTGAAAAATGAAAAGAAAGAAAGAACAGGGTTTTACCTTGATTGAACTGCTGATTGTGATGATTATTTTGGGTTTGCTGGCTGCGCTGGTCGGTCCCCGGATGTTCGGGAAGGCTGAAAAAGCCAGACAAAAAGCCTCGAAAGATCAAATATCTCTTTTTGAAACAGCGATTGACACCTATCGGCTCGATGTAGGCAAGTTCCCGACTGCCGAACAGGGCTTTCAGGCATTAAGAGTCAGGCCCGCCGGGATCGGCGACAGATGGGACGGCCCCTATCTGAAAAAAGATATTCCCCTCGATCCCTGGGGAAATCCTTACAGCTACAAATATCCCGGCGAACACGGGGATTATGATATTGTCTCTATGGGTGCAGACGGAAAACCGGGCGGCGACGGAGAGGATGCAGATATTGTCAGTTGGAAAAATATCGGCGAGTAGGGGCTTTACGCTGCTCGAACTGATCGTAGTGCTGGTTATTATCAGTCTGACCTCCGCTCTGGCTGTGCCTCAACTTACAGGGGCTTTGTCCGGCACGAATTCAAAAACCGCAGCCAAAAAGATTGCCGCGTCCCTGAGATATGCCAGAAGCCGGGCTGTGTCTGAGAAGATAATCTATATAGTAATACTCGATACGGATAAAAACAGGCTGACTCTAATGTCTGCCACGAAAGCGGAACTGTCGTCAGAAGAGCATTCGGACAAAGCCAAAGTCTGTGTCTTGCCTGAAGGCCTCACATTGAAATCAGGGACAGAGCGGGAAAAAGACAAGCATGAGTTTAATAACGACGAGTTTCGGATTGCCTTTTATCCTTCCGGCAACAGCAGCGGCGGAGAAGTCATTGTCGCTGATGAACGGGAAAAAACATATAAAATCCGGGTGGATTTTATCACAGGAACCGTGCAGGTGAGCGATTCATGACTCATGCAGAGAAAAGCCCTGAGATTGCCCGCGGATTTACGCTGATCGAAGTCTTGGTGGCAATGATGATATTGTCCATCTCCCTGACGGTGATTCTTCAGCTTTTTTCCGGCGGATTGAAAGCGGCCGGCATGTCCGAGAATTATACCCGTGCCGTATTCTACGCAAAGGAGCAGACGGAGGCGATTCTGCTTGCCGAAGAATTTGAAAGCGGAACATGGAAAGGCGAATTCGATGATGACTTCAGATGGAAATCGGAAATTGTCTGGCTTGAGCCTTCGGAAGAGGAAAAGGACCGGCTTCCTCTCGATATCTTCTCAATAACGGTGAAGGTCATCTGGAATGAGGGAGTAAATGAAAAAAGTTTTGAAATCAGCACATTGAAACTTGCAGAAAAGAAAAAGCCGGAAGAAGATAAAAAAGACGGACAAAAATGAGACATGACAGCGGATTTACCCTTCTGGAACTTCTGATTTCTCTGACCATAATTGCAGTCATTGTGGTGATAACTTCCGGTGCGTTCCGAATCGGGATTCGGGCATGGGAAAAGGGAGAGCATAATATCGAGACAAATCAGCGGATCCGGATTGTGCTGAATCTCATAAACCATCAGACTGCGTCTATGTGTCCGAAAAATATAAAAAATGAAGACGGCAAAGAGCGATTCTTTAAGGCAGAGAATAAGTCTCTGTCGTTTTTATCGTATATGCCGCTGGTTCCGGGCAATACTTTCAGCACGGTATATGTGAAGTATGTTGTCGAAAAGGGAGAGGATGACGCTCAACATCTCTTTTTCTATGAAAAAAACATAGTCTTATCCGATAAAGAAACCGCTGAACCCGCAGCCGAGGAATTCCATGAACTCATTCAGGCACAGTCCATTGAGTTTGACTATCTCAAGAAAGAAGATAATGAGGTCAAATGGCAGCCTTCCTGGGATCCGGAAAACGACAAGGGCTTTCCGCTGGCGATAAGAATTTCTCTCAAAAGAGACAAAGAATCGGCGCCGATCCTTGTTATTTCCCGTATTCATCAGGATACGACCTCTTGAAAGTCACAATTTGCCTGCACCATTTTAAAAATTAAAGGGGGATATTATGATGTCAACAGCAGTGCTTCGAAAAGCAGATTATCCGGAAGATATCTTCTACCCCGATACGGACGGCGAACATATAGCAGAAGGCGATATTCAGCGGGATGCGCTGATCTACTGTGTCGAGGCTTTGAGACATTATTTCAGAGCAGAGCCGGATGTCTATGTATCCGGTAATCTCCTGTTCTATTACGAGCAGGGCAATCCTTACAAATCCTTTGCTCCGGATGTGTTCGTGGTGTTCGGGGTCCCGAATTGCAAAAGGCCCATATACAAAATATGGGAAGAAGGCAAAGCCCCGGATTTCATCATTGAAATCACGTCCAAAACCACCCGGAAAAAAGACCGGGACAATGTCCGGCTTTATCGCAAATTGGGGGTTCAGGAATATTTCATGTTCGATCCTACCGGCGATTATCTCGATCCGGTCCTGCAATGCCGGCGTCTCAGCAACGGGAGATATTATCTGATAAAAACTCAGACTCTGCCTGACGGCACACTGAAAGCTGACAGTCTCGTACTCGGGCTGGAACTGCGGGTACAGGACGGCGGACTGCACTTTTACGATTCGGGTCAGCAGGAATATCTCTTTACATATACCGAAGAAAGAGACGGACGTCTGTGGGCAGAAGCCAGAGCAAAACAGGAAAGTTTCCGTGCGGAACAGGAAAAAGTTCGTGCTGAAAAGGAAAAAGCCCGCGCGGACAGTGCGGAAGAGGAACTCAGGCAGTTGAAAGCAAAACTCAGGGATTCAGGGATTCTGAAGGATTGAATTTTATCGGAAGAACAGACAATGAAAAAGGCATCGCTTTGTTTCTGGTTCTGTGGGTGCTGACTCTGCTCTCGGTCATTGTGGGGGAATTCTGTCATACTATGCGGACAGAATTGAATATCGCCCGCAATTTCAAAGAACAGACACAGGCTTATTATCTTGCCGCAGCCGGAGTGAATGTGGCTATCCGGGAATTGATAAAAAATACTGTAATGCCGAGAGAAACAAAGCCTTCCGATGATAAAGCTCAGGAAGAAAAGACGGAATGGAGAGCTAACACGGATATCCCTGCAATCTCATTCGGCGGCGGAACATTTAAGGTGGAAATCGGAAATGAAAGCGGAAAAATCAACATCAACAGAGCGGGCGAGCATCTCCTGAGAATGATGATAAGTCATTTTGACATTGAAGACAGCGACAAAGACATAATTATGGATTCCATTCTGGATTGGCGTGACACAGATACTCTTCACCGCGTGAACGGAGCCGAAGATGACTATTATCTTTCGCTGTCTCCGCCTTACGAATGCAAGGACGCTGATTTTGACTCCATCGAGGAACTGCGGCAAGTCAAAGGCATCACCTCTGAAATCTTCGAAAGCCTAAAAGAGATTGTAACCGTCTATGTTGACACGGATTCGGAAGGCAGCCCGAATAATGATAAAAAGCAGTTTGACTTTAATAAGATAAATATCAATGCAGCTTCGCCGCAGGTATTGAAATCGCTTCCGGGCATGACCGATGAGATGCTACAGGAAATCATCGCTCACAGGGAAAAAGAGGATTTCAACTCGCTGACAGAATTGGTTCCTCTTCTTGATCCCGAAATCTATTCCGGGATTACCGAGTATCTTTCTGTGGAAATGTCTCCGCTTTTTACTATCCGCTCTGTGGGAACACTTGAAGACAGCCGGACTCAGGAGGGAGTCAAAGTCTTGATAAAGATAGACAGATCACTGGAAAAGAAATACCGTATTCTCCGCTGGACTGATGCCCTTGAATATTCGATAGATTTTCAGATAAGGCAGGGCATGTCGCCGACATGCCCCTACGATGTCTGACACACCAATTGTAGGGGCATCGCCGTCGGCGTGCCCCTGATGACATGCGGACAGATCAATTTTACAAAGATATGTCGGTGCGGAAAGAGGGCATGTCGCCGACATGCCCCTACGATGTCTGACACACCAATTGTAGGGGCAT
>DYRK01000208.1:8041-9356 GCA_020718785.1 Desulfatirhabdium butyrativorans
TTTTACAAAGATATGTCGGTGCGGAAAGAGGGCATGTCGCCGACATGCCCCTACGGTATCCGAAACTGTAGGGGCATCGCCGGCGGCGTGCCACTGAAATAAAAATCTGAAAAGGAGGATAAGGCTATGAAACTGTCATCTTTTTTCTCAAAAATCAGAGCGTTTTTTCTGAAGGACAGAGCAGAGGAAGGGGTTATTGTTGTCGAAAGGGAAGAATTTGCAAGAGAGATGAAGGAGGACTTCAAAGGCAACACGAGACTTCTGAAAGCCATTGAAAACTGTATGAACAGAAATGTGAAAGAACATGAGCGTGTCTCGCTGACGGACTGAACCGAAAATGGAAAATATCTGCGCCGATAATTTTGTCAGGATATTCAGCGGATTTGAAAACCGCCTGAATGCAGTTTTTCAGAGAAATACCAAATTGGTCGAAGGAGGATGCGTCCGAATTTCAAAACAGACCGGTCCCTACAGGTATAACAAGAAGCTCGTTTCAAAAGACGGTATCACGATAGAAATCAGAGTGCTTTATGATAAAATCGGTGATGACTACCTGTATTACAGTTACAACATTTTCTTTGAAAACAACAAGCTGATGTTTCATTATGAGCCGTCACATAAGGAGCATTTTCAGCCGCATATCAATGTTTATGTGGAACAGAAAGAATTGCAGAACCTTAAAGGAGAAGGTGTTCATATCCTCTCTCACAAATATCATCCGCTTGAAATCTTTGCAATGATTGAAAGATATTTTGTCTGAACGATGATTCAACTGTCAGAACCCTGATTTTCAGGATTAAAGGATTTTCAGGATTTCTGTCAAGCCTTCCGAATCTCCCCTCTTTCACCTGCAAGGATTGTGTCTGAACAAGGATCACACTACCGGACAATTTTTCAGACCGCTCTGCTCAAACAGACGCAAAACGGCTTGCAAAGCCGTTTTACTGTAAAACGATTTTGCAAATCGTTTCTGTTTCCTAATTAATAAAATCAGCATGTTATGATTTTTTGTCCGGTAGTGTGAACAAGGATTAAGGCTGCGGAAATCCCTGCTTAAAAACAATCCTTGCAGATACGAGCAATCCTGCAAATCCTTTAATCCTGAAAATCACGGTTCAGACAGTTGTATCATCTGAAAATTTTTAATTTTTCCTTTACATCCCCAACTACTTGATATAAGATTCAGATCATCATAAAATTTGTTCGGCTCAAAAAAGGAAAAAACAACCAATGGCAAAATTGACAAAAACCCTCATTTTTGCAATGTTCACGGCGCTGTGCCTGTGCGGAATGTCTTTCGCAGGCGGGCTGCCGG
>DYRK01000920.1 GCA_020718785.1 Desulfatirhabdium butyrativorans
GATGCCGGAAACCTCCGACCCTCTAAAGATAATTCTTATTTCCGAAAATGTCTAAAGAAGTAAGCCCGATTTCTCCTGCCTTCTGCGGAAGTTCATCAGGTCTGATTCCTCTCAGTTCCAATTTTCCGATAGAATACTTTAAGGATATTTCCCAATAAGTGATAAGGCTTACATATATTTCATTGTGAGTATCAGTCAAAATATCCTTAGCCTTATCAGACAGTTTGTCATCATCAAATAAAACCCATAGAAATGTATGGGTATCAAGGAGATAGCTCATTCCACCAGAAATTCCTCATCGGTTAATTTGAAATCATCTTTGATTGTATAATCTGCTTTTCCCTTCAGAATACCCAAAGTCCTCGCTTTCTTCTCTGAAAGAGTATTGCGGACTTCTGCCCTGCATATCGGCAGAACAATGACCTCAACCTCCGACTGCTCAAAATATTCGGGCAGATTCAAAACAAGCTGCCTGTTTCTCACAACAGCATATTCTCTTATTGCCTTTCGGACTCCGGAGTGCTACCGGACAAAAAATTATAATATGCTGATTTTATTAAAAACGATTTGAAAAATCGTTTTACAGTAAAACGGCTTTGCAAGCCGTTTTTTGTCTGTTTCAGCAGAACGGGTTGAAAAATTGTCCGGTAGTTTGGTCCTGCTCATATCTGATGCCTCCCGAATTCCGGAGTGCTGAAATGAAATTTTAGCACATCAGGGAAATCCTTTAATCCTGAAAATCAGGGTTCAGACAATTGTAGGGTGGGCAGCTTGCTGCCCACCCTACTGCAAGTCCGAAAAATCACTCTGCCCCGGCTTTTTTCATACACTCTTCTTTCTCCTCATCTTTGCTACAGGAGACAAAGACCACCCGCCGGTTTCTGCGATGCCATTCATTATCGGGTTCGTCCTCTTTCTGAGGCAGAGGATAGTCTTCACCTTTTCCTTCGACCTCGAAAACAGAAGCAGGCGAAACCCCGGATTCCAAAAGATAGGTTTTTACAGCCTCTGCGCGTTGCAGAGACAGCCTGTAATTGCTTTCTGCACTGCCTCTGGTGCCGGTATGGCCTTGAATAATCACCCGGTAATTCTTCATGACATCGTTTTTCAGCACCTCTGCAATCGTGTCTGTCTGAGCCTGCCAATCCTCATCAATTTTTGCCGCGCCGGTTTCAAACTTGATATAAGTATCAATTTTGGGACGTACTCCGAGCTTTGTGGCTTTTTTTTTATCCAGAACATTCAAGAGCGCTGTCTCATCCTGATAGGGATGATCTTTTGACAGAACCGTCCGTTTTTCCTGATACTTTCGCAACAGATCGAGGTGTTCCCCTTTCAGACGGATATCGCTTTCGAGCAATTCAATCCCTTTGGAATAAAACTTGAGCGCGTGAATTGTCTTTCCTTTTTCGTGATACGCGTCCCCGAGGTATAAATATGCCTCGAAATCGCCTTCGTCAATCTTGACAGCCTCATAATAATACCCGACGGCGTCGTCATACTTTTTTTGTTTGGCGAAAACATCTCCCAGATAACGAGAGGGCGCAGACCAGTTCGGGCATTGCTCTTTTGCCTTCTTCAACAACTCGACAACCTTGAGATAATCCGGCTTCCCTTCCTGCCGATAGAGTTTGACAGCCTCTTCTACAGCAGCATTTCCCTGTCCGCAGTTTTCTGCATACCCGATACTGCTGATAAACATCATTCCGCATATTGCTATGAGCCATATTTTCTTCATGCTGTTCTCCTTGATGTAATACGATGATGTAATACGATTTTTTAAATCGCATGGGGGTGAATTGCAAATTCGCCCTACAAAATTAGCAGAGCGATTTTGCAAATCGCTTTTTTCTCGTTCCCAAGCCCCGGCTTCACTGCCATTAAGTTAAGGATAATTCTT
>DYRK01000209.1:0-4550 GCA_020718785.1 Desulfatirhabdium butyrativorans
ACCCGAAAACGGCTTTTCAAAGTTCCGGAGGTTTCCCGCCGGTGATGGAAGCATACGCGCTGTGATTATGGATGGATTCGAAATTCTCAGCGCTCACGGAAAACCAGGTGATATTGTCGTCTTCTTTCAGTTTTTTGGCGATATCCCGCACTACATCTTCGACAAATTTCGGATTCCCGTAACCTCTTTCTGTCACACATTTCTCATCCACCCGCTTTAAGACCGAGTAAACATCGCAGGAGGCGCACTCCTCAACAAGTGCGATCATATCCTCTATCCAGATGAATTTCTTGAATCTTGTGCTGAGGCGTACCTCTCCGCGCTGATTGTGCGCGCCGGCCTCGCTGATTTCTTTGGAACAGGGACACACAGAAGTAATCGGCACAATGACTTCCGATATCAGATCAACCTTTCCTTTGGGATTGCTGGTTCCGACTAATCTGCACGTATAATCCATCAGCCCTGGCGATTCGCTGACCGGTGCTTTTTTTTCTATAAAATAGGGAAATGTGACTTCCACATGGGCAGAGGCAGCATTCAGATATTCCTTCATCTGCTGAAGAATTGCCGAAAATTTTTTCAGCGAAACTTCGGGACGGAACAGGTGAAGCATCTCCACAAAACGGCTCATGTGGGTGCCTTTGTATTTGTCGGGCAGATCAACATACATATTGATTGTAGCGACTGTATGCTGAAAGCGGTTTTTCCTGTCTAAAACCGTAACAGGGTATCGAAGATTTTTTATACCGACTTTGTCTATCGGTATATTGCGGTAATCCGGCTGGTTTTGAATATCTATCATGATTTCAGTCTGGGGGTTGATGTCCGGTATTTTAAGGAAACATCGGACGCTATTTTAAGAGATAATCGGATTTGACATGACTCATGGCTCTGAAAATATTTCCCTTGATCTTTCTGTTGTTGCGAAAAAGCGGTTTCAGAAGCATTTTGATTTCCAGTCGTTTGGAATTTTTCGCAGACGGACAGGGATTTACGAAATTCGGAAAACCCTGTGCTTTTGCAAAACGGGCAACAAGTTCCTCGTCTGCAAAAGCAAGGGGTCTTATGACAGTGATTTTTCCGTTGAAAAAAGGCTGACGCGGAACCATCGTGCTGATCTCTCCGGCATAGAATATATTCAGAAACAGAGTTTCGATAATATCGTCTTTGTGATGGCCGAGCGCAAGTTTGCTGCATCCCAGTTCTTCAGCAATCTCAAACAGACGTTTTCTTCGAAGACGTGAACACAGAAAACAGGGATTTTCACGATTCTCATCGCTATGTCCGACAATGCCGTAATCCGTAGTCTCGATTCTCAGATTATATTCCATTTCTTCGGAATAGGCTTTGAATTCTTCGGCAAAACCGCCGTCGAACCCGGGGTCTATGTAAACGGCAAACAACTCATACCTGACAGGAATAAAAGACAGACGGTGTTTCAGCATCCGCATCAGAGAAAGGCTGTCTTTTCCGCCGGAAAGCCCTACAGCGATTCTGTCTCCGTCAGATATCATGTCATACTTATGTATGGCTTTTCCCACTGCCCGATTCAATGCTTTGTATGCGTAACCGCCGGGAATTGCTGTCATTATTTATCCGTATCAGTCTGTTGTTGTCTGCCGTTGAGTCATTTTTTCCCGACGATTACCCTGACCTTGCCCGCGGCAATCTCCCGCAGAGCAACGACAATGTCTTCATTTTTAGGTGAAGATACGAGATATTCCGATCCGTCGCGAATCTGTTTCACACGCTTTGAAACCGCATGAACGACTAAAAAACGATTCGGTATCCGCTTGAGACAATCTTCTATAGTAATACGAGCCACAGCCCCTCCCTTCAAGATTGATCGGTGAGTTTTCATTTTCTTATTTCTCACTTCTCATTTCTCACTTATAAGATTTCAACCAGTTCGTAACACCATTTGCCCCCCGGAGCCCGCACAATGATTTCCTGTCCCGGCTCTTTTCCGATAATTGCTTTTCCGAGAGGGGAAGCCACGGAAATCCTGCCGTTATTGATATCGGATTCATCGGGTCCCACAAGTTGATACTTCACTTCTTCGCCGGTGTCAACATTTTCAAGCATGACTCTGCAACCGAATACGGCGCGGGTTTTGGGGAGATTATCCGGATCAATGATATCGGCATTGCCCAGTTTGAATTCCAACTCCATGATCCTTCCTACGATAAAGCCCTGCCGATCTTTGGCTGCCGTGAATTCGGCATTTTCGGAAAGGTCCCCGTGCGCGCGGGCTTCCTCGATTGCTTTGATATTCTGAGGTCTTTCCACAGTCTTCAGATTTTCAAGTTCTTTTTTCAGGACTTCATATCCCTCTTTTGTAATAGGTATTCGTTCCAAGGCTTTCACACTCCTGCTTGCTGAGATAAAAACAGAAACCGGAAATCACTGTCGGGATAAGAATTTCCGGGTTTCGGGTTCCATATTGTTTACAGATAATCCTTTGCCAGAATTTCAGCGATCTGAACCGCATTGGTTGCGGCTCCTTTTCGGATATTGTCCGCGACCACCCACATATTGATGCCGTTAGGAATGGATTCGTCCTGACGGATACGCCCTACCAGCGTCAGGTCCTGTCCTGCCGCATCAATGGCAAGGGGATAGACATTGTTTGCCGGATCATCCGCAAGTCTGACTCCGGGCGCATGAGCGAGAAGTTTTTTCACTTCTTCCGCGGAAATATATTCTTTTGTCTCGACATTGACAGATTCCGAATGACTGTAAAACACGGGTACACGAACCGTAGTAGCGGTCACACCGATACTTTTGTCTTCGAAGATTTTCCTTGTCTCATTGACCATTTTCATCTCTTCTTTGGTGTAGCCGTTTTCCATGAATTTGTCAATGTGCGGCAGACAGTTGAAGGCAATGCGGTGCGGATAGACATTTTTCTTCCAGTCAAGGAAGTTGATCATGGCGCGGGTCTGATCGAATAACTCGTCAATCGCTTTTTTTCCCGTACCGGATACTGCCTGATAAGTCGAGACCACAATCCTCCGGATGCCGCATTTTTTTCGGATGGGATTCAGAGCCACGAGCATCTGTATCGTAGAACAGTTCGGATTAGCGATAATACCTTTGTTCCTGTAATCCGCAATAGCATGGGGATTGACTTCCGGAACCACGAGCGGAACCTGCGGATCCATACGCCATGCGCTGGAATTGTCAACCACTACGCAGCCGTCTTTTGCCGCACATGGCGCAAACTTTTCGCTCGGTCCTCCGCCTGCCGAAAAGATAGCAATATCAATGCCTTTGAAAGAATCTTCTTTCAATTCCTCCACAGGAATCATATCGCCCCTGAAGCGGATCTGTCGCCCTACGGAACGCGATGATGCCAGAAATTTGACGGATTTGACAGGAAAATTTCTTTCCTCAAGACATGCGATCATCTGATTTCCGACCGCTCCTGTCGCTCCCGCGACAGCCACATTGAATTTTTTTTCAGACATGATTATATCTCCCTTTGATTTTCTGATTATATATAACGGATTCAGGCATAATAAACGATTTGCAGAATCGTTTTACAGTAAAACGCCCAGGCTTAAAATAGACGCAAGCCGTTTTGCGTCTGTTTCAGCACAACGATTTGACTCAGAATAAACGATTTGAAAAATCGTTTTACTGCCGATCATGATGGGTTATTTCATTCAAATTCCTAAGAAACTGCTCCACCTGCTCTTTCAGAAGCAGATAAGTCTGTGAAAGTTTCATGGCAACCGGACGTTCCTTTTCCCAATCCAGATCAAAAGTGTAACTATGGCGGAATATATGACGGAAGCCTCTGAAATCATTTAACAGATGAAACAGCTCATCATCTATGACTGCCGGACGGAATCCGGGAACGGACAATTTCATCCGCTTCAAAATATCCGAATGCCATGTCTGCGGACCAAGATCATTTTCAAAAAAACGGGCAACAGAACGGAAAATATTTTCACAGCCGTTATAAAAACAATGCAGATAATATCCGATTGCAGAGCGATCATAAAAAGGCATTTCGGACTTATCCAGCATAACTTTTTCAATGACTGAAAATTCCTTTTGCAGTTGTTCAAGCTTCTTTAACTCATCTGCAATATCGGCTTTCAGCAGTTCCAGATTATATTTCATAAATGACTTCTCCCCGCTTCATGATCTTGTCTATAAACATGGGATCATCTTCCTGAGTATATAAATCCACAGGCAGGGAAACAGCCTCTTCCAATTCATGCCGGAACGCCCAATAATGAACGGTCTGCAAAGGTATTGCCAGAATATCCATATCCGAAGTTTCTCTCGCGTGTCCGCATATAACAGAACCGAACAGCCAAACTTTTTTAATGCCGAATTTTCTGAAAACAGGCTCGCCCTGAGTCAGAAGAGCTGTCTTCAATGTCTCTGAGCGTTTTTTTCTCTCCGACTGTTCCGCAAGCCATTTTTCCTTGAGCCTGTCATAACAGAAATTGCTCATCGCTGTAACACGCCGCCAATCAATCATCCGGGGCATGTCGCCGACATGCCCCTACATAAAAAATCCTCTGACCTCTTAC
>DYRK01000209.1:4650-9333 GCA_020718785.1 Desulfatirhabdium butyrativorans
CCGAACCCCTGACCCCATATATATAAAAAGCCTATCCGTTTATGGATAGGCATATTTTCCGGAGATTTGACAACTTTTTAAAAGTTGTCAAATCCGAATCAATTTTTCCGAATATATTCAGCAATCAGGTCCCCGACCTCCTTTGTCGAAAAACCCATTTTGCCTGCTGCCACGTCTTTTATATCTTCCCGCAACACTTTCATAACGCCTTTTTCGATCAGAGACGCGGCACGATCCTCACCGAGCGTTTCAAGCATAAGCTGGGCTGCGGATATTGCTGCAATAGGATTTATGATACCCATTCCCGTATATTTCGGTGCTGACCCGCCTATGGGTTCGAACATGGAAACCCCGTGGGGATTGATATTCGCACCAGCGGCAATGCCCATGCCGCCCTGAATCATTGCGGCAAGGTCCGTGATAATGTCACCGAACATATTGTCAGTGACAATGACATCAAACCACTCGGGATTTTTCACCATCCACATACATATCGCATCCACGTGGGCGTAATCAGCCTGAATATCAGGATATTCTTTTGCAACTTCTCTGAATGCACGCTCCCAGAGATCAAAAGCAAAGGTCAGAACATTGGTCTTTCCGCACAGGGTCAGCTTTTTCCTTTTGCTGCGTTTGCGGCAATAATCAAAGGCATATCGGATACAGCGTTCCACGCCTTTTCGGGTATTGATGGATTCCTGTATCGCCACTTCATCCGGAGTTCCCCGTTTCAGACAGCCGCCCGCGCCCGCGTAAAGTCCTTCGGTATTTTCCCTTACCACAACAAAATCTATATGTTCGGGACCTTTGTCTTTCAGGGGCGTATCCACGCCTTCATACAGCCGGACCGGTCTCAGATTGACATATTGGTCAAAATGAAAGCGGAGTGCCAGAAGAATTCCTTTTTCAAGAATTCCGGGCTTGACATCCGGATGACCGATGGCTCCCAGATAGATAGCATCGGACGCAGCCAATGCTTCAAGGGTCTTGTCCGGCAATATCTCTCCCGTGGCTTTGTAATGCTCCCCTCCCAGATTGTAGTAGATGAAATTCAATCCGAAACTGCATTTATCCGCAACTGTTTCAAGGACTTTGATACCTTCCGCAATTACCTCGGGTCCAGTGCCGTCACCCGGAACCACCGCAATATTGTATTTTTTTGACATAAAACCGTATTCGCCTATTTTTTTGTGAAAGTATAAAATCAAACTTCCGAAAGCTCTGAACCTTCGGAAGCATTTGAACTCAAAAAAAATTATAAATCCGGAGTTCGGCAAAGCATTGAACTCCGGATCGGTTTATTCGTAATAACCGCCGCAGGGATTGTTTGTAAAAAAGAGATTATTTCTCTCTGATCCTTATCTGTTCCTCCATATCTGTTTCCGGTCCGGCTGTTTTCAGGGCGATCTCTTTATGCCGCTTTATCGCCGAAACCGGGCCTGAACACACATATACAAGCCCGAGGAGAAACAGAGCGATTTCATGCTGGGCTGCAATGAAAATCAATATCAGAATCATGGACACCAGCACGTTGAAATTCATTTTTCTGAACAGTTCGGGACGTTTGAAACTCTCGTATCTGATAGTGCTGACCATCAGAAAAGACAGAACATAAAGCATAATCAGAATGACCACGGGATTTTTGATTTCATCCATACCGAATCCGTAGCAGAACAAAACTGTTACCGCATTCATACCCGCGCCTGCGGGAATCGGAAGTCCTACGAAATGCTCGCTGCTGATGGTTCCCACCTGTGTATTGAACCGCGCAAGACGGAGCGCGCCGCAGACCATGAATAAAAATGCCGCGAGCCAGCCGATTCTGCCCATGGGTCTGAGGGCCCATAAGTAAACCATCAGCGCAGGGGCAAGCCCGAAGGAGATCAGGTCTGCCAGAGAATCGTATTCGACGCCGAATTTGCTGGTAGTACAGGTGGCTCTGGCGATCTTTCCGTCCAGCAGGTCAAATACACCGGCAATCAGTATTGCCAGGGCAGCAGCCTCGAACTTGCCGTTTATGGCTGCAATGACTGCATAAAATCCGCAGAAAATATTCAGCGAAGTGAAAATGTTGGGCAGAATATAGATTCCGCGGCGCAATTTTTCTCTTTCAAATCTTCTTTTTTTCATGGCAGACCTCCTAAAACCGTTGTACCTGCTTTTACATTGTCCCCCACCGAAACCTCAACCCTTGAGTTCGGCGGAAGATACACATCGAGTCGTGATCCGAAACAGATCATGCCGAATCGCTGACCGCGGATCACGTTATCTCCTTTCTGGATATTGCAGATAATACGCCTTGCAATCAAGCCCGCAACCTGAACCGTACAAATCTTTTTTCCATCGGGCGTTTCGATAAACACCGCGTTGTGTTCGTTTTCTTTTGAGGATTTATCCAGACTGGCATTGAAAAATTTTCCGGGATGATACATCACTTCTGTCACGGTTCCGTTATATGGAATTCGGTTGACATGCACATTGAACACAGACATGAAAATACTGATTTTGGTGCATGTCCCGTCAAAGAAAGGGCTGCCGTCTGTCTGGACCACGGCTACGATTCTGCCGTCTGCGGGAGATACCACGATTCCCTCTCCGCGCGGTGTCAGCCGATCCGGGTCTCTGAAAAACCAGCAGATAAAAAAAGTTGCTGCCAGTCCTGTCAGGGCGAGAAAAGTAAGCCCCAGCAAGGCAAATACGGCTGTGGTAAAAGCAGCCGCAAATATCAGGGGATACCCGGGCCGGGCAATCGGAAACGCGGTCTGTCGCTGGGGTTCCGAATAGGAAAATTGATCGCTGTTCATTTTATCCTCTTTACTTGAAATATTTCACTTTATTGATAAGGGTGGGTGTAACATAACTTACATATAGCTGTCTCTTCTGACGGCAATCCGGGCTTTCAATTTGCTGACAACATCTGGAGCTATTTCCTCTTCCGCTTCTGCAATTTCCCGCCCGTCCAGAATTCTGTCAGTTTCGGAAGGCGGGACTTTGCCCCATTTTCTGATAGAAAGACAGGACTTTTTCTTTGTTATATGCGTCAACAGTAATAAATCTACATCCGGTTCTATTGTCAACTACAAAAAGGTGTTTAATCAAATCAATAAGGTGTGAACCGAATTTTTGGCTTTGCAAGTCTTTTATAACTCCGATTCGAGCTATTTTGACAGCAGGATGATAGCGATATTGTTTTTTCTCAGGAATGATCGTTTTTTTAGCTTTTTGCGAAAATTGTATCAAGTCGTTACATAGGCTGCAAAACGCTATCGGCTGATTAACATTTTGCAGCCGTAACATATAGGTTTCAGCCAACAATTCTTTTTTGTGGACTTTTGCATCATTGCGGATACAATCATTTAAGTCTTTGTCTCCGCATGAAAAGGATTTGAATATTGAAAAATCGTCAACTTTTTCAAGAACAAGGCTTTGCTCTTCGCTAACAATTTTATTTCTGTCTGCTTTCAAAGTATTCCCTTGCGAATTTTACCGCTTTTTCGATTTCAGTTTTAGAAACTACAGTTTTTACAGGCTTTTTCAAATCCTTTTCGACCATCTTCAGAAATCTTTTTGTGTCAGCGACTCTGAGTTTGGGAGTTGCGGCAATCGGCATAGCCATTTTGAACCTCCTTTTTTGATGTTCAGAACAATAGCCTGAAAATTCTGATGTGTCAAGAAAACTTTCGGAAAATTTTGGCGGCTAACGACAAGTTCACCGGCAGGGCTATAGCCGCGTCCGATGCAAAGACTGGTTAGAAATTATTACTATTCGATTTCATTAGTTATTTTGTCAAATATTAAATTCAACATCAAAGAATTTTTCAATTTTTATAATCGGAATTTCTTGATATGACTCCATATTCAACAGATGCGGATCATTTGTTACAACATATTTTGCCTGCGCTGCGGAAGCACATAGCAAAAAGATATCATCATCGGGGTCAGCAGAGACGATTGGCAGAATTCCGGTTCTTGACACATCAAAGGGAGACGAAATATCCAGTGCATAACTCGCTAATTGTGATGGTGTCTGTCCCAATTTTTCCAATCTCTGATAAAATTTTTCATAGGAAAGAACTTCCTCAAGCTCAAGCAGCATTGCATAGGCAATACACAGTTCAACTTTTCCCTCTTCCGCAAACCTCAGCAATTGACAAGGCTTCCCTCTCCATAACAAACCGGAAATCCAGATATTCGTGTCAATAACGATTCGCACAGACATAAACCTTTCAGTGTCGCCGCTGTCTCCGAACTTCATGTACTATCTGATTAATTTCATCCAGTGATAAGGGTTCTTCATACGGCGCCTCCTCAACAACTCTGAGAGGGGAGGGTTTCATGCGTTTTAAGTGTAATGTATCGCCATCCATCCAAACAATAAAACGGTCGGACGCCTTGAAACGCTTTGATATTTCAACAGGTAACTGTAAAGTGTCTTTATGGGTGAGCGTAGCTATTTCAAACATAAGATATTCCCTCCTATAATCTCTGTTCAGATTCAATCAATTCACCTGTCTTTAAATTTAACACTGTCTCTATAGTTCGTCTTGAGGTTTGCATTTTCTCGAATCTGAACGTAAATCTGAAATTCTAACGACAAGTTCACCGGCACGGCGTTAGCCGTGTCCGATGCAACGCCGTTCATCTCAGACAAGTGGTTTTACACCATCACGGATGCCCGCTTTC
>DYRK01000210.1 GCA_020718785.1 Desulfatirhabdium butyrativorans
TGGATGAAAAAACATCTCGGTATCCGGGTGATGATTATGACCGCGACGCTTCCGGCTTTTATGCTCAAGGAGTTGCAAGAAGCTGTCAGCGAATCCGAAATGATAAAAGCAGATCAAAGCCTTGCGGAGCAGTTTACAAGACACCGGGCTGAAATACTTGAAGGGACAATCTTCGATCAGATTCCCAAAATCAGAGAAATTCTTTCTGAAGGACGCCGGGTTATTGTTGTCTGCAATACCGTAGCCAATTCTCAGGAAATGTTCCGCAAATTGAATGAAGAGACAGACGCATTGAAATCTGTGCTGATTCATTCCCGATTTACCGCGGAAGACCGCATGAACAAGGAAAAAATTCTTTTTGAACAGGAAAAAGATGTTCAATTTCTGGTAGGAACGCAGGCTATTGAGGTGAGTCTTGACATTGATTTTGACTGCATGTTTACAGAACCTGCGCCCTTAGATGCCCTGATTCAGCGATTCGGCAGAATCAACCGAAGGCGGAGAAAAGAGATTTGTCCGGTTTATGTTTGTCGAAAAGGCGGAGAGAACGATCACTATATCTATCCTGAAGAAATTGTAGAAAAAACGCTGGAAGTGCTGAGTCGTATTTCTGTGATAAAAGAGAAAGATTTGCAGGAAATGCTCAATGAAGTTTATCCCGAATGTCCTGAACAGAATGAATATGATGAAACCAAAGCAGGCTTTACAGCAAGTCTTTCCAGACTGAAGCCATTTATGCGGGATAAGGAGGATGAAGACGCTTTTTACAAACAATTTAGCGGTATCCCTGTGCTGCCTGCTGTGTTTCAGGAAACTTATGAAAATCTGATCCGACAGTTTGATTTTGCAGAAGCGGAAAGATTGTCTGTAACTTTACACCGAGGCGTATTTCATAAACTTCTTAACAAGGGAATCATAGAAAAAACTTTTGTCGAACTTACTCGGCAAAGGGGAATAAAACCGTTTCCCTACCGGCTTGCCAAATGCAGATATGACTCTGAGACAGGGCTTTCGGAAGAGGAAATAATTAACAGCGAAAGTACGTTATTTTTATGACTGACCGAAACACAGAGGAGGCTTTCACTATGCAACGGGAGCGATATATCAATCCTTTTACGGACTTCGGATTCAAGCGACTGTTCGGGGAAGAACCGAACAAGGATCTGCTGCTTGATTTTCTCAATGAACTGCTGCGGAAAGAAAAAGGCAATATCCGGGAACTCACTTATCTGAAAAGCGAACATCTCTCGCGTATCGGAGAACGCCGGGCGGTTTTCGATATTTACTGCGAGAATGAAAGGGGCGAGAAATTCATTGTGGAAATTCAGAAGGCAAAACAGAATTTCTTCAAAGACCGCAGCATATTTTATTCGACATTTCCGATTCAGGAGCAGGCTGTACGGGGAGACTGGAACTTTGAACTCAGAGCGGTTTACACGGTGGGTATTCTGGATTTTGTTTTCGACGATGCGGACAAAGACAAAACCGTTGTCAACGAAGTCAGGCTCATGGATACGGAGAAAAAAGCCGTTTTTTACGACAAGCTGACCTTCATTTATATCCAGATGCCCAATTTCGGCAAAACCGAAGACGAACTGGAAACGCATTTCGACAAATGGCTGTATGTAATCAGAAATCTGTCTTCATTTTCAGAGCGTCCCAAGAAATTGCAGGAACGTGTTTTTGAAAAGCTTTTTGAAATTGCCGAAATCGAACAGTTCAGCCGTGAAGAACGCAGCGATTATGAGGACAGCCTCAAACATTACCGTGATCTGAAAAACTCCGTGGATACTGCCAGAGCGGAAGGCAGAACAGAAGGCGAAAAAATCGGTATCGAAAAAGGGAAGAAAGAAACAGCGAGGAATCTTCTTTCCCTCGGTGTTCTGACGCCGGAGCAGATTGCCCGGGCAACAGGGCTTGGTGTCGAGGAAATCAGGCTGCTGACCTATAAGTAATGTTTGAATTTATAATCGGTTCCCGGATTATCCGCGGATCGGGAAGTCGTTCCCGGAGTTTCACAGATGATCCGGAAAATTAAAAAAAAATGATGAAGAACGTAAAACGGGTTTCAAACCACTTCTACAGTTATAACTCATGTAGAACGGGTTTCAAACCCGTTCTACGCGGGAGGAGAGACAATGAAAAAAGCTGTACTACTCTTGGACAATGTTCGCCTGAAGCCTTCGCAGATTCATAAACTGAGAGGCTTTGTGGGCAATCTGTTCAGAGATTACGATGTGATTCATAATCACGATGTCAGAACCGGAAAGCCGATCTATCGCTATCCGCTGATTCAGTTCAAAATGTTGGACAAAACGCCCGCTGTTATTGCCGTAAGCGATGAGGCTGTAAAGGATTTTTCAAAGATATTTATGAATTTGGATAAAATTATGATTGACGAAACCGAAATACCTGTTTATGAAAAGAATCTCAGATGCGAAGACGCGGAGTTCGGTTATTCCGAGGAGCAGATTGTTTATGAGTTTCTTTCTCCCTGGGTCGCTCTGAATCAGGAAAACCACCGGCGATATACGGATTTGTCGGATAAGGCGGAAAAAAGTTTTATGCTCAGAAAAGCCCTGATCGGAAATCTTCTTTCCATGTCGAAATCGCTCGGATACTGGCTCGGCAAGGAGCAGGAAATTATCGCGGATGTGGCGGTAAAGGAAGAAAATGTCATTTTGAAAGGAAAGCCCATGCTCGGCTTTACCGGGGCTTTCAAATGCAATTTCATCATCCCGGATTATCTGGGGATCGGGAAGTCGGTTTCGCGGGGGTTCGGGACTGTAAGGAGAATAATATGATAAATTGTTTCAAAATGCTCGGAAGAAGTGTGCTGCAAAAAGAAGGGTATTATGCGATAGCGGATGAAGCCGGAAAAAGAGAAATGTTCCTGAAATATCAATCAATTGTTCCGAACAGCAAAGAAGATGAACCGGAACATGCGATTTGCCTGAACTTTGATACCGAACAGAAGATTTTCCGGTTTGAGCAGGATAAAGAAATCGATCCCGGAAACAGGGATTACTTTTTTGCGTTTTCTGCTCCGAGAAGAGTTGCCAAAAAATTTCTGTCAACAAAGGATGTATCCTGCTTTTATGGGGAGATTTTTACCGCTTCGTTGAAATATCTGAAAGAAAACAGAGAAGGCGGCAAATCAAAGAAATGGCTTGCGGATAACATTTCGGCGGATTATGATCGTCTGTTAATGAATCTTCAGGAGATGTTCTATGTGGAAACAGACAAGGGGCATATTCTGAATAAAGCCTTGCTGAAAGCAGATCAGCAGCAGATTTTTGATGAGCTTGGGCAGAAACATCCGAAAGAGAAAACAGAGGATGTGTATGACAGATTTTTAAATCTGCATTTTTTCAACTGGGAAAGCAAGGATAAGAAGAAGTTTCCCCCGATATCCCTGATAAAAATAGACGGCAGGCATATTCTGGAACATGAGGAACACAGGGCATCATACATAAACCTCGTTTATTATGATGTGTTTGAACGCTTTTTTACGGAGGGCGGCAAAAAAGACAACCTTTGCCATATTTGTCGTTCAAAGGCTGAAATCATCGGTGAGGTGCCTTTGTCTATGAAGTTTTACGGTAGTACGAATCCCCTCTATTTTGAGAATCTGACCAACAAGAACGCTTACAAATCTTTTTCAATATGCAGGGATTGTCTGACCGAAGTAATGACAGGCATGAAATATGTCGAGACCCAACTGCGGGACAGTATTTTGGGGCTTCCCTCCTATCTCATCCCTTCTTTTGAGCAGGAACAGCAGGATTTTGAAAGGAAATATAAGCGGATATTCAGTCTGCTGAAGACGAATGAAGGGTATAAAGAAGATATTGATGAGATTGAAAGCCTTGTAAAGCAATCCGAAAAAAAAGATTTTTCTTTCAGTCTCCTGTTTTTTGACAGCCCGCCGGCTTCCAGCAAATTCGATATTGTCAAGCTGATTTCGGATATCGAATATCGGCAGCTTGTTAAAAAGCTTGAATATTTTGATGATTACAGCCGGATGTATGATCTGAGTCTGCTGAAACAGCGGGTGAGTCTGAATGATCTGCGCTATGCCCTGTTTCCGTCCAAAGCCTCTCACGGCAAACACGATGCCAAACTTTACAGAAAGGATATTCTCGATCTGCTGGAAGCCTTTCTCCATGAATACGGCGTCAATTATACGGATATCGTTAAGAGGTTTACGGACATCTACAGGCGCAGATCCCACAGAAAGGACGGCAATGTTGACGAACTCGCGCCGTTTAAAACGGTGCTGATGTTGTCAGTTTTTAACAAAATCAAGACATTGAAAGGAGCAGAGATGAAGGGCGGCAATGCGGCAACAGAGGTTCAGAAGGAAGAGTACCGAAAATTTTTTGAAGCTCATGGTGAAATTTACGGGGAGAACTATTATCGGCAGGGCTTATTTTTGCTCGGCACGGTAATCAACGAGATTGTCCGGGCCCAGAAGGAAAAAACCTCTACCTTTTTGAGAAAGCTCAATCTGAGCGGAATCCCCCCGCGCAACGTGTTCAAACTGGTTCTGGAGGTTCAGGATTTTGCCCAGATTTATAAGGATAAAATCTTTGAAGTCTCCGGAGTATGGGGCAATATCATGGACAGGCTTCAGGGAATCGAAAATTCCGGCATGAAATCTGAGGAAGTTGTTTTTTATATTCTCACCGGTATCTCGTATGCGAAATATCTTGGAATGATTCACGGTATCAGAAAACAAGGAGGAGAAAATGATGACCATAACGAATAACAGCGAAATCCTTTTCATCTATGATGCGAAGATGACCAATCCCAACGGGGATATGGACAATGAAAACAAGCCCCGCATGGATTACGACACAGATACGAATCTGGTCAGCGATGTCCGGCTCAAACGCTATCTCAGGGATTACTTTGAAAAGCAGCTCGGCAAGCCTATTTTTGTGACGGAAAACGCCAAAGATGCAAAGGACAGAGGCGCGCAGATCAAAAAGGACGGAAAATCTCATAAAGATATGATTGATTGCCGGATGTTCGGCGCTGTCTTTGCCGAAACCGGGGCAAGCGATCATCTCACTGGTCCGATTCAGTTCAACTGGGGATATTCGCTGAACAAAGTCGAACTGAGCGATAGCAATACTATCACGTCCAGTTTCAGTTCCGGCGAGGGTGTAGGCAAGGATTTCCGTGTGAAATACTCGGTGATTGCCTTCAGCGGCGGCATCAACGCGAAAACTGCGGAAGGCACGGGGCTTTCGGCTGAGGATATCGGCGTTTTTGACAAAGCCGTCATCAACTCGCTCCCTTTTTGCAGAACCCGCTCAAAAATCGGTCAGACTCCGAGGCTTTATCTCCGGGTTGAGTTTGCCGACAATAAAGCGTTCCTTAAAGACCTGCGGGAATATCTTTCTCTTGAAACAGGGAAAGAAGAATATAAGGTGCGGAACATTGACGAGTTTACCCTTAACATCGGCGGACTTGCGGGATACCTGAAGCGTTTTGAAGGAAAAATTCTGAAAATCCATTTCTGGAAAGACGATATGCTGAAGCTCAACGGCTGGGATGAACTCGCTCAGGCATTTAAGGGAAAACTTTCCGAAGTCAATCCGCTGGAACCATAAGAGGAAATCTTATGAACAGGCATATATTGAAACTTCTCTCATTCAGGCTTTCCGGAAAATTTGCCCATTTCAGGAAGTTTTACACCAATTCGTCCTCATTGTCTTATCTCATTCCGCCGAGGACGGCTGTTATCGGTATGCTCGGCTCTGTTCTGGAATATCCGAGAGACTCGTATTACGATGTGTTCGGGCCCGAATCGTTTAAGATATCCGTATCCGTAACTCCCGGAACGCTTATAAAAAAGCAGATGCAAAGCCTGAACTATCTTCACGCGGATTATCACAAGTTCCTGACCAGAGGAGGACAATGTAAAAGTATGCACACTCAGTGCAAACTGGAACTGCTGTTACCGGCAGGGGGACATATTGACTATACGGTATATGTGGGGGGAACGAGCAAAGCAGCTTCGGAGATTCTGAATAACATCGAAACCCGGATAAAGTCGAAAAATCTGGGCTACGGTATTTATCTTGGCCAGCGGCAGTTCCGCGCAGATGCTGACGATGTACAGGTTTTTGAGGAAATTCCCTTTAGAGAAGTCTCAGATCATGTGGATTCCCTCTGCCTTCAGGAAAACGCGGAACTCGATGTCTCGGAAAATACCGACAGGCATATTGTCATGGATCAGATGCCGATTCAGATGCAAAAAGAAACGCAGGCGAAAAAAGGAAAAAAGCAGGCTGATCCGGGAAGAGTGCCGGATATCATAAAAAGAGTGCTTTCTGAAAAAACCGGAAAAAGGATTTTCGGAACTTTCAGAAACTGTTATCGGATAGGTGAAAAAACTATTTCTTTTTATGAAGGATAGTTTTTCAGTCCCGCGCCTTTACCACTGTCATTCTTAGCGAAGCGAAGAATCTCATCCTTGTAAAATACGGGATTCTTCACTTCGTTCAGAATGACATAATCGTCCGGAATGTAACCATTACCCCCAATTTAAAAAGGATAAGACTATGCTGATTTCACATCCCGCAGAAAAAAGCGTGCCTGAAAAGCCGCTCAGAACTCATCTTCTCAATGTCGGCAGAAACTCAAAAAAGCAGATCGGAAAAATGCGGCTCGATCTCACGATTATTTCTCAGGAAAAACTGGGTGAACTGTCCTATATTATCGGCATGTTCCATGACTTCGGGAAAGCAAGTGTTTATTTTCAAAACTACATCAGGGGGAAAAGAAAAGGCGACGCCCTGACGCATCACAGTTTTGTTTCTGCTTTTGTGTGCTATTATGCGGTGCTTGAAAGATTCGATGAACTCTGGGCAATACTTGCCTATCTGCTTGTGAAAAGACATCACAGTCATCTTGAAACCTTCAGTCCGAATGAAGATGAAACAGACAATATCCGTATTGCTGAAAAGCAGTTAAAGAATATTCTGGAACATCAGCTTGAGGGAGTGAAAGAAATTTACTCAGGCAATTTCGGAGAGATAGAACAACTTATTGAATCCGTTGACGTAGAGAACTTTCAGGAAAAATTGGAAGAGTTTGAAGATGTGTTTGATGATTGCACCGGCGGATTCACAAATGATCAGAAAATTGAACTCTTTTTTATCGTGAATCTTCTTTTCTCTGTTTTGATCGACAATGATAAAAAAGATGCTGCCCGTCTTGATTCCGCATATTTTGACGGCAATCTCGAAGAGCCGGTAAACGACGTTTTCTATTACATTGAGGATTGCAGGGAGAAAGAACCCGAAAAGTTTGACAATGCCAAACCTCTGAACAAACTCCGCGATGAATTTCTTTCTGAAATATCGGCAAATGAAAATATCAGACCGGAAAATCATTTTTACACAATCACCGCGCCTACGGGAATCGGGAAAACTTTCGGCTGCCTTGCCTTTGCGAACAAATTGAAAGAACTGCTTCCAAAATCCGAGGGGAGAATTATTTACTGTCTGCCCTATACCTCAATTATTGACCAGAACTTTGATGAATTTGAAAAAATTGTCCGATTCGCCAAAAAAGAAAAATATGATGAAAGACCGGGACGATATCTTCTCAAGCATCATCATCTGACATTCAAAGAGATCAAAAACAGAGTCTGTCAGGAAGAATACAGCTACAAAGATTATCTGGATGACAGGCTGTTTGTGGAATCATGGGAATCTGCCATGATCGTTACCACCTTTGTTCAGTTTTTTCATACCATTATCGGATACAAAAACAGTTTCCTGAAAAAATTCCATAACATTATAAATTCCATTGTCATTCTTGACGAGGTACAGAATATCAATCCTGATTATTACAATCTGCTGAGAGATATATTTGATGTTCTGGGCAAACGCTTCAATATCCGATTTCTGCTGATTACCGCCACACAGCCGGAGATACTGAAGGCTGAAAAAAGCGGTACAGCAGAACTTGTTGACAGTCGGAAATACATGAAAGACCCTTTGTTCAACCGAGTAAAGCTCGAAATACAAAAGGAACCGCAATATTTTGATGATTTTAAGAAAGAATTTTGCGACACTTTTTCAGGTGAAAACTGTCTGATTGTGATGAATACCAAGAAATCGGCTATCGGATTTTATGAACATATTAAGGAAAAAATGGAAGCGGATTATGCAGTTTTCTGTCTGACTACTTACCTGACGCCGTTTGACAGGAAACAAAAATTGGGACGCATAAGGGAAGCATTGCAAAACAAAGAAAAACTCATTGTTGTCTCAACGCAGTTGATCGAAGCCGGGGTTGATGTGAGTTTCAAGCATGTTTACAGAGATTTCGGTCCGCTTGATTCGGTTGTGCAGGTAGCCGGAAGATGCAACAGAAATGGCGAATACGGCGAACTCGGCGGAGAAATGACACTCATCAATCTCAAAAATGAAAAAGACAGGAGTTATCATTCCATCTATAAAAGAATTCTTTCTCAGTATGTGAACGATGTTATTGAAAATGAGACTTACGAAAGCAAGGATTTTGCCGATCTTTCGGAAAAGTATTTCAACAAATTCGATTTCATATCGAAAAGCGGGAAGTTATTGAATGCCATCTATGATCTCAACTATGATATACCGATGAAAGATCAGACACCGGTAAAGGATTTCAAATTGATAGAGGAATATCAGGAAGAGGATATTTATATTCTGAGAACCGAAGAGGCTCAGAATGATATGGAAATCCTGCTGGATTATAAAAGGAAATTGGCGGATAAAGAGGTTTCCGGAGGTGAAAAAGAAGTTATCCTTTTCGGGATCGAAAAGCTCAAGGGAAAACTGAAGGAGTTTCAGATTTCTCTGAGAAAGGACGAGATCAAGGCATACAAGGATTTGTCTGTAATAGAAGGAGAGGGGTATTGTCAATATATCTCCTATCAAAATCAGAAGGACTATGCTTATGACAAAGATATCGGCTTTCTGACATCGCCCAAAAAACAAATCGAAACAACAGCTTTTTTTTGAAGTTGTTTCACTTTGTCTCTGACCCCCCTCATAAAAAATAATCGGAAGAAGAAATTCTGAATAATGAAAGTATGTTTTTTTAGAAAATGTCTGCTTCGGTCCGGAGTGCTGAAATAAAATTTCAGCACTTCTGCCCTATCACTTAACACATTTTTAAGATTACTCTTTAACATATTTAAATAGTTTAAAAAAATAAAGTAATGACAAAATCGAAAAAATATGCTATAGAGGCGTCCAGAAATAACTTGAACAATATATATTGACAAACAGTAAATAATTGTGCTTT
>DYRK01000921.1 GCA_020718785.1 Desulfatirhabdium butyrativorans
TTACAATCGTATTCTTTCATATTTTATACTTTTGATATTTTGATAAACACCTAACACCAAATTCAGTGGCGGGGCGATAGCCCCGTCCACTGCAATGACTGGTTAGCCTTTTGGTTTTTAAGGCAGATAAATCAAGTTGGCGTCTAAATCGTATGTCCAAGGCGCACCGGAATTTTTCCAACCGTTTTTCATCCTTTTGCCGTTTAAATAACTCTCTTCGTCCTTAATTTTATCCCCCTCAAAACCGTCTATGATGTTATAGACATTCGTAAATCCGGCTTTTGTCAGACGGTTGACTGATAAAGCACTTCGGTGACCCGAGCGGCACATCACCAGAATGGTATCGCTCTGAGCAAATCTCTTTTTTGCCCGAACCTCAAAATCAGGATTATCCTGCAAATCATAATCCTTTTTCTCTTCATTCCACTTTCCGCTCCACAGTTTTGAAGGAATGTTATAAGCCATTGCGGCATGTCCGACAAAAGCGTATTCTTCCTGAATACGGCAATCAAGGATTTTTACCTTATCCGGATTGGCTTTCCACATCTCATAGGCTTCCATCGAGGTTACATACTTACCTGCTTCTGTGTGCTTTTTCACATCATTCGGGGGTGCTGTTTCAGCAACCGCTACAGATAGAAAACTAATTATGACCCAAAAAATTCCAAACACAACCAAAAATTTCTTTCTCATCAAAATACCTCCTTTTGTTTATGTTGATACTAATTCTAAGCCTCAAGGCTAACACCAAGTTCAGCGGTTGCGGAGCAATCCGCTGCAATGACGGGTTATGCGTAAACCGTAAATCGGTAACCGGTAACCGGTAATCGGGAGTAATCATAATCAGCACACTGCTGTGCTGTGAAGCTGGAACAGCTTCATAGCACATTTCCGCATAAAAGTCAATACGCAGGTATCTGTAATCACGGAAAATTTTGCATTAACAGCCTTTGTGAACCGTTGAAAACCGTGTGTTTACAGAGGGCATAGTGTGTAAATCCGTGATTATCAGGGAACCGCATAACAACGAGCTAACCGGCAGGGCGATAGCCCTGTCCGGTTGAGCGACTGGTTAGCCGTTTGAACGTCAGGAAAATGTTATACGGCACTCTTCATCATATCCATCATTTTCTGTTGCATATTCTGTGTAACCGCTTTGCGATCATGCCCGTTTCTCAACCGTTTTCCCAACAGTCTTCCGGCATCCGCAGACTCGGCCATAACTTCGGGTTGTTTGCTTACATCGGGAATGATTTCAGGTGTAATTCTGACATTTTTTCCGTACAGCATTTGAGGAATACCCACACCGCAGGTTTCTCCGTATCCGCAGGAATAACAGGAAGCAGCACCCTGTCCGCTGACTTTTGCAACCGTTTCGATGAAACTGTACAAAAAAAACTTTTCTATGTCGTTTGCAGGAAATCTGCCGTCCATGCCGCCGACTCCGACAGCAACACCGAGTTTTCCCCAGAGTGTGTTCCCATCCTGATGCCGGAACTGGAACCATCTCTCAATAAATGAATGGGTTACGGCATTCAGAGTTGAATAATAATTCGGAGCGCCGATAACATAGGCGTCAGCACCGACAATTTTATCACGAAGTTCTGTCATGTCATCACTGACTTTGCATATATTATCTTTGGCACAGCCCAGACAGGCTATGCACCCTCCTATTTTTTTGCCTCTCAGAGATACAAGATCATATTCAATTCCTGTGTTTTCAAGTACGGTTTTCACCAGCTTATAAACACCGGACGTATCTTCTTTTCTTGAACTTCCTGAAATTCCGAGTATTTTCATATTGCACTCCTTTCGTTTAGTTAATTTGTAACAAGGCTAACACCAAATTCAGTGGCGGGCGATAGCCCGTCCACTGCAATGACGGGTTATGC
>DYRK01000922.1 GCA_020718785.1 Desulfatirhabdium butyrativorans
TCTAAATGATGAAACTGATTGCGCCGTCCATACTGTCGGCGGATTTTTCAAAACTGGGGGAAGAAATCAGGGCGGTTGAAAACGCAGGCGCGGACTGGATACATATTGATGTCATGGACGGACATTTTGTTCCGAATATCACTATGGGACCGGTTATAGTCGAGGCTGTCCGCCGTGTTACGAAGCTTCCCTTGGATGTACACCTGATGATTGAAAACCCGGATATTTTTATCTCAGACTTTGCAAAAGCCGGGGCAACGCTGATTTCTGTTCAGGCAGAAACCTGCATTCATCTGAACCGGACAATTCAGATGATTAAAGAATCCGGGGCGCGTCCGGGCGTGGTGCTGAATCCTTCGACGCCGTTGAACAGCATCGAATGGGTTCTGGAATATGTTGATTTTGTGCTGATTATGAGTGTCAATCCGGGATTCGGAGGACAGGCTTTTATCAGAAACAGTCTTGATAAAATCCGTGCAGTCCGCAGAATGATTCGGGAAAAAGGGCTTTCCGCCCTTATTCAGACAGACGGCGGCGTGAACGAAAAAACTATTGCCGATATTGCTCTTGCCGGAGCGGATGTATTTGTTGCCGGGTCCGCTGTTTTCGGGAGTCCGGACTATAAACGAACCATAAATTCTTTCAGAAAGATTATCGCGCAGCAGTTTTCGGAGGTGGTCTGATGACGGAACAGAAAGATCGTCCCAAAGTGCTTATTGTCCACGGTCCCAACCTGAACATGCTGGGAAAACGCGAGCCGGAAATATATGGTAGTACGACTTTGGATGAAATTGATGCAGGTCTGAAAGAACTCGGCGAAAAGCTGGGGCTTGAGGCAGAGAGTTTCCAATCCAACCATGAGGGAGCGATTGTGGAAAAAATTCAGTCTGCAATGGGAACATGCAGCGGACTGATAATCAATCCGGCAGCTTACACGCATACGAGTATTGCTGTCCGTGATGCTGTTCTTCTGCTGGACTGCCCGGTGATAGAAATTCATCTTTCCAATATCTATAAAAGAGAAGCTTTCCGCCGCAAATCCATGATTGCCGATATTGCGACCGCACAGATTTCGGGCTTGGGGGTTCATGGCTACTATCTCGCATTGGAAGGAATAGCGAAGATGATTTCTTGATTTCAGCGGAGTGCAAACCATCTTATTAAAATCGGTCATTTTTGCACTCCGATTATGAATCCGAATTCTGAAGCGGCCATCATTCTTCAATTCGATCCTTTATCAGAAACATCAGTTTAATCCTTTATTCAGGAAACATCCGTATAATTCTCTTTCAAAAATGTCAATCTGATTCTTTATTTTGGAAATATCAATTTTTTCCGGATCCCTTCAGAAAAAAAATTGACAAAACCCGAATTGCAGATTATAGAGCATTTTAGAGAGGGGAGCAGGATGATTTTATCATTATTCTTTGTGAATCATTTCCGAATTACACAAGATGTCAGCGGGTTAATCCGTGAAATCGAATTCAGGAAATTGATGGTAAAAAAATCCACGCTGTCATGAGTTAGACGGCATCTGACGTATAATCAATTGTTAGTCGCCTGATATTAAAACAATGGTCAGTTTTTATGACTGATGGAATTAAGGATTCGTGCAAAAAATCTGGTCATAGGTTTAACACATTTTTGGGATATTCTCTTAATATATTTAATTTATACATTAAAATAATATATCGACAAACAGAAAAAATGTATTATAGTTAAATTAACTTCTTGTTAATAATAAATTAGAACTGATTTTTCAACTTTTATTTTTATAAGGATTTTTTCGATGTCAAATTTTCACATTGCACTGCCGGTACTTATCCATACATTTTATTTAATCTCAGAAAACCGTTCGGCACTGAATTCCTTTCTGTTCCGCATTCTT
>DYRK01000923.1 GCA_020718785.1 Desulfatirhabdium butyrativorans
CAAACCAATCCCCAGCACACACAAGATAAGCAGAAAAAGATAACGGCTTCCAAGCGTTGCTGTGGTCTCTTTCACTGCGGTCTTTACGCCCTCCTTTGCGGCTTCACCAGCGGTCTTTACACCTTCTTTTGCTACTTCGCCAGTGGTTTCAACTGCTTTCATAAGCACATCACGCCCCCCGGCAAGAACCTGATCAAAGTTCGCAGCAACCAGCACTAAAGCCCCTGTTTTTGCAAAGACATCCCAATTCTTTCTGACAAACTCCGCCGCAGGGTCTCCGTATTTTTTCAGGATGTCCTGAAACGCATTTGCATCTTTCGGGGAGAGTTCCGGCATTCTGACTTCAAGCCATGAGACATTGGTATCTTTAAGCCCGGAGATGATTTTCGGAGAGAGTCCGGTGCGTTTCACAGATTCGACGCAGAGGGGATTTTTTCCCAAGCAGTCGAGCAGATCATCTCCGTACTTTGCGTAATGCTTCACAAGGTCCGGGCTTTCTTTCAGAAAAATCATTCCGTCAGGATGTCTGAGGATTTTATGAACGGTTTCAGGGGATTCCCGTTTGATGAGTTCCAGATAATCGTCGCCGTGCCGTTTCAGATATGACATGCCCTCGTCTCCGTATTTTTTGAAAACCATAAGAGCGTCATCCCCAAAGTTATCCAGATGTTTCAGTCCCTCATCTCCGTGGCGTGCCAGAAATCCCGCTACATCGTCCGCATTTTCGGCCTTTATAATGCCGCGTTTGACCAGATTCTCCGCCGCCGGAGAAGAAAGAATTTCCCGGCAGATCCGACATTTTGTAATGATGACCTCAAAGAGTTCTTTGATCGGTCGGGAGATATTGCCGTAAGCCGGAGAACAGAGAAACACCATGATCAGGCTGAGGGCAATGCGCTTTTTCATTGGAGATTCTCCTTGCTTAACTGCGGATAGGCGTCCACAACCATCTGCCGGATTGCGTCAAACAGCGTTTTTTCCGCCTTGTCAGAAGCCTTTTTAAACTCCTTTTTGGTCTGCTCTGACAAAGATTGCAAGCGTTCCGTCATCTTTCTCATAAATTGCTGCTGGGCGGTTTCCATTGATTCCTCAGCGTTAGCCTCCGCAACAGCATATTTGTAAATAGTCCAGCCTCCGAAAATAGCCAAACCTACAGCACCGACAATGGGATTCCAAAGAAAAGCTGCTATATCTGCCGCCAGATATGAACCCTCAACATATTTTCCTGCTTTTTTGTACCAATTTGCATCATAAACCTGCTGCGAGGTCGGATCAAGTATTTCCCGCATCTTTGCCGCTTCCGTATCCCATATCTTACTGACGTCTTGTTTCAGCTTCCTTTTTATATCCTCGTAATTGATCTCCTTTACGCCTTCCAAGCCGAATGTTGTCAGGTCTCGGTTGACTTCCCGTCTCGCCTTGTCAAAAACCCGGAAATGAATCTCAATCAGGCTGTCAACAAACTGATCGAATTTTTCCTTGCTCAGAACCTCTTCCTTGAAATGCAGCCATAATGTCTCCTGATCGCTGATATTTCCCGGCTTAATCCTCTTGTTAAAGAACTCCGCGAGATTGGCAGTGGTCTGAGGACCGAAGAGAAAGTTATCAAGATCGTTTCCGATTCCGATCAGACTGCTGTTCACATAAGCCGTCTGAAGCTGGAAATCCTGTCTGATTTTTGATTCAATCTGCCGGATTTCCGGGGGTGAAAGTTGTTCAGCAGAGAACACCTGACCTGCCATCAGCACGACGGCAAGCACGCCAATAACCATCTTACAAATCTTTTTCACGTTCAACCTCCTTTAGTCTAATGGAAAAAAGTTTCCGGTAGCCTTTATATAAAGCCCCTCATAAATCGGTTGGCTCAAATCCAAAACAACGCCGAA
>DYRK01000924.1 GCA_020718785.1 Desulfatirhabdium butyrativorans
CAATCATACCACAGAGCCAGATTCAAAAGATTCCATATTTTAAAGCTGTTGAAACGTTGCTGTTTGTCGTGCATCACGAAGATCTGCTCAATATATTTTCTATCGAGTATATCTCCGACAAGCGGACTGTTGAGAATACTATTACGGGCAAATGCTATAAGTTCCTTGGAAAGCATATTGGTCGCGGAGCCGCAAAAGCCCCATTTTTTCCGATAAATAATATCATTCGGGATAATGCCCTCAGCCGCCTTTTTAAGAATATATTTTGGTTCCCCATTCCTGTATTTCAAACTGGATGGGATGCGGAGAGCAAACGCGACCAGGTCTTCGTCCAAAAACGGGACGCGGGTCTCTATTGAATTCGCCATGCTCATCTTATCCACCCGCATAAGCAGAAGTTCGGGCAGGCGGTTCTTCAGTTCAACATTGATCAGCCTCAACAAGGGATCTGCTACATTGATTGTCCCTGCAAGCTGTTTTATATAACCAGACGATGTATCACAGCCCGCCCCATTGGAGAGAAGATTCTTCTTTTCCTCATCCCAGAAGGCAATAGCATTCCCAAGAAAAAGGGGATCTCCAACCTCCCCACGACGCAGAGCATCCTTCACATGGTCAGGAACAAACGGACTTAAACACCTGGCCGCGAAGTAACGGAGCGGGAGCGGGAGATTGACATATCTTCCGAAATATTTCCGTTCCCACTCTATAAAAGAATGGTACATACGATAACCGGCAAAGATTTCATCACTTCCCTCTCCTACCTGAATAACGATCGTTCCCGACTCCCTGGCAAGTTTCGAAACATAGTTGAGCGGGACGCAAACCGGGTCCGCCAATGGCTCATCTTGAAAATAGGCCATCTTCGGCAGGAAAGAGATAAAGTCTTCATCACCGATAAGCACTTCGTGATGATCGGCACCAAAATGCTGCGCGACTTTCCGTGCATAGAGGAACTCATTCGCTGGATCGTCTTTTATTCCAACGGAAAATGTTTGGACAGGCCGGTTCATCATTTCCGACATAAGGGCCACGTTCAAAGAAGAATCCACCCCGCCGCTCAGAAAAACCCCGAACGGAACATCGGAGACCATGCGTCGCGCCACTGCCTGCCGAAGAAGCCGCTGAATTTCTTCAATACATTCCTTCTCGTCCATGATTTCGGTAGATGGCTGGAAAGAGGAAGGATCCCAGTATCTTTCCTGAGAAACCGCGCCGGAGCGATCAATTTTCATACAGCAGCCTGCTTCCAGCTTGTTGATCCCCTTAAAAAGAGTCTGCGGCGCTGGAGCATTGGCAAAGGTCAGATAATGATAAAGGGCGGCAGAATTAATCTCCTTCGGCGTACCCGGGATTTCCAGCAGGGCCTTGATCTCCGAAGCAAACGCTATACCCCAGGCCGTTTGCATGTAATACAGAGGTTTCACTCCCAGAGGATCACGAACCAGCGTAAGGCTCCAATCTTTTTTATCGAAAAGGCCGAAGGCATACATGCCCCGTAAGCGCTTCAGGCAACCATCTAAACCCCACTCCTTGACAGCGTAAAGAAGTACTTCGGTGTCACTCTCGGAGCGGAAATCATATTTTCCCGTTCCCAGCAGTTCATTCCGAAGTTCCATAAAATTAAAGATCTCCCCGTTAAAAACAATCCATGAGCTTTCGTCGGCGCTCCCCATGGGCTGATGACCACGCGGCGAAAGGTCAATAATGGAAAGCCTGCGGTGGGCAAGTCCAACTGTCTTCTCATTCTCTGTGAAGATTCGAAGCCCGGCATCATCCGGGCCACGGCTGACCATGGTATCACGCATCCGGGCAAGAGCCATTTCGTCTATGGGCGAGACGGTATCCTTTGTAAAAAAACCGACTATTCCGCACATTATTT
>DYRK01000925.1 GCA_020718785.1 Desulfatirhabdium butyrativorans
TTAGCACTCCTCCGTTATTCCTCATCGGTAAAATACTGCATCGAGGTTTTTTTAAGCTCCCTGCGGCTGAAAAGGATGGTATAGGTATCAATGGCTGTTTCCCCGGACAGTTGCCGGGCAATTTCCCGGCATGACTCCTCATCTCGCGCATGAACCATGGTATAAAGATTGTAGGGCCATTCCACGGATGGATTCCGGCGGTAGCAATGGGATACCTGTCTGGAAGCAGCCATTTTTTTCCCCGCGGTTTCAATCTCTTCCTCTTCGACCTTCCATGCCACCATTGCATTGGCTTCGAATCCGGATTTCTGGTGACGCAGAGTCGCGCCGAAACGGCGTATGATTCCTCTTCTGCAAAGATTCTGCAAGGTTACAAGAAGCATATCTTCCGTGATACCCAATGACTCAGCAATGTCAAGGTAGGGACGCTCGGTAATCGGAATGTCTCCCTGAATGGAAGCAATCACTTTTTTTTCAAGTTCTGTGAGTATAGTCATTGTTTTTTGTCACTTTACGACCCGGATGGAAAGAGTCGTCTGATATCCTGCTCATTTGCCCTGCATACACCTCTTTCCGTAATAAAACCGGTCACCAATCTTGCAGGAGTCACGTCAAAGGCATAGTTTGCCGCAGGACTTTCTTTCGGCGGAACAAGCACATTTCTCACCGAACCCTTGTCAAATCCCTGCACATAACGAACTTCGTCCGGGTTCCGTTCTTCTATCGGGATATCCCTTAGACCGTCTTTTAAAGTCCAATCAAAGGTCGTGGAAGGGAGAGCCACATAGAAGGGGATATTATTGTCTTTGGCTGCAAGGGCTTTGAGATAGGTTCCGATTTTGTTGGCAACATCTCCGGCAGCTGTAGTACGGTCTGTCCCCACAATAACCATGTCAACCATGCCGTGCTGCATGAGATGTCCGCCGGCATTATCCGTAATAACAGTATGTTCGATTCCGTGTTTTCCCAATTCCCAAGCAGTGAGCCTTGCGCCCTGATTCAAGGGTCTTGTCTCATCCACCCAGACATGAATATCTATGCCCTTATTGTATGCGGCATACATGGGAGCGGTAGCAGTTCCGTATTCTATGCAGGCGAGCCATCCGGCATTGCAATGGGTCAGAATATTGACGGTTTTTCCGTTTTTCCGCCGGCTTATTTCTTGAATCAGCGGTAAACCGTGTTCGCCTATTTTCCTGCAATTTTCAGCTTCGAATTCTGCAATTTCCGAGGCTCTGTCTCTCGCTGTTTCAATCTTTTCAGCGAATGTCTCTTTTTTCAGAACCTCGGATAAGACCTTGTCAACACCCCATGCAAGATTTACGGCAGTGGGTCTTGCCGCTTTTATGCGTCTGCATTCGGCAATAAGTTTGTCTTCTGTTTCCGAATGAAGAGCAGCAAGATAAACGCCGTAAGCTCCGGTCACGCCTATCAGGGGTGCGCCTCTCACATACATTTCTTTGATCGCCATGATCGCATCATCGGCTGTTTTCAGGTCAGTAATGACGAATTCATGGGGAAGAAGCCGCTGGTCTATGATTCTGACGACTTGCGATTCTGTATCGAACCATATCGGGCGGATATTTTTACCGTCAACTTTCATTTTTTTGACTCTCCTTTTTATCGTAAAATCAGGGAATGACTGTCACCGTCTGAATACATCCTATCCCTTTATTTTCAAGTATAAGCGGCAGAAAAGTCACAGCCATCCGCCTGCCGTTCCGAACAGTCTCGTATTCGAACTTTTCCTGTCTCCCGTTTTTGAATTCCTCAAGCATGAGATCAATTTTGGCAATGCTTTCGGGTTTCAAATGGCAGGCACGGACATCTCTGCCCAAATATTCGGGCTTCCGGTCAAGAATCTGCATACTGTAGCGGTTGA
>DYRK01000211.1:0-1273 GCA_020718785.1 Desulfatirhabdium butyrativorans
AAAACGGTTTGCGTCTATTTTAAGTTTTTGGCGTTTTACAAAAGCGCAATTTATGACGGTGGCAAGAATATTGATTTTTTAATGACTGACAGGACAAAAAATCATGAAGCAATACTACAGAATCGGCATAGACCTCGGCGGAACAAAGACCGAAGCCGTAATTCTCGATCCCGATGGCCGGGAAATCTGCCGAAAAAGAATTCCCACACCTCGTAGGGGCATGTCGGCCGAATCTCCCACACCGGGTAGGGGCATGTCGGCGACATGCCCTTATGACTCCATCAGAATTTCCATCCCGCCGGGTGAGGGCATGTCACCGACATGCCCCTACGAAGCCATTCTTTACGCGGTTTATCAGCTTATTCTTGAAATGACTGCTCTTATTCCTTCTCACGAACCGCATACATTGGGAATAGGTATTCCCGGCATGATTGATGCTGAAACGCAGACCGTTCACAATGCCAATACTACCTGTCTGATCGGCAGACCTTTTCAAAGCGATCTGGAAAAGCTTATAGGCAGGCCGGTACGAATGGAAAACGATGCCAATTGCTTCACTTTGGCGGAAAGCTTGCAGGGAGCGGGACGCGGCTACGGACTCGTGTTCGGAATCATCATGGGAACCGGCTGCGGCGGCGGTATCTGCATTGACGGGAAAATACGTCAGGGAAAACACGGCATTGCAGGCGAATGGGGTCATTTTTCAGCAGACCCGCAGGGAGCAGAATGTTATTGCGGCAACCGCGGATGTGTGGAAACTCTGATCAGCGGTTCGGGTGTAGAATCGGCATTTTTTCGCAACTACGGAAAAAAGCTTGAAATGCAGGAGATTCTCCGGGGATACCGCGAGGGTGCGCCGGAAATGGTGGAAGTCTTTGAGCAGTTTCTGGAGAACTTCGGCCGCTGTCTCGGCGGACTTATTTCTATTCTGGACCCGGATGCCGTGGTTATAGGCGGCGGATTATCAAATATCGAAGAATTATACACAATAGGAATCGAGCGGGTTCGGCATTATGCCTTTCATCGGCACATAAAAACCCCCATCCTGAAAAACAGGCTGGGAGATTCCGCGGGAGTGTTCGGTGCCGCGTGGGTCGGAAAGTAGGGGCATGTCCGCGACATGCCCCAATGCCGACTACAGTAGAACGCCCCGGCTTAAAACAGATGCAAGCCGTTCTGTGTCTGTTTCAAACGATTTGCAAAATCGTTCTACAGTAAAACGCCCCGGCTTAAAACAGATGCAAGCCGTTCTGTGTCTGTTTCAAACGATTTG
>DYRK01000211.1:1373-7222 GCA_020718785.1 Desulfatirhabdium butyrativorans
AACGCCCCGGCTTAAAACAGATGCAAGCCGTTCTGTGTCTGTTTCAAACGATTTGCAAAATCGTTCTACAGTAAAACGCGCCGGCTTAAAACAGATGCAAGTCGTTCTTGACAACGCACTATTTCTCCGTAAGCAAATTCAGCAAACGGACAACTTCAGCCATATCAATTTTTCCGCACTGAAGACGGCAGCTTTGGATTTTCCCATCATAACCCGCAAGAATTCTGAGATACAAAACAGCATCCTTCAAACTGACTTCCATATCCGTAAGTAATTCAAGAGCATAGATTACTTGGTCCGGATCAGTCTCTTCATTATGATTAAGACCCCAAACTGCATCGCTCAAATTGACAACTCCATCCCCGTTAATATCTCCAAAGGACCGAAACGTAACTGCGATGGTATGACTCTGAGTCACATTTTCAAATGTGTAAGTTCCGACACCTTTCTCATCTGTAGTGACATTTTCCATGACTGACACATCGTCTGCTTTCACATCCGCTATCTGATAGCAATTGTCAGGCGTGATAGTAAAAGACACTTTCCCACCATGCTCCACCCTTACTTCTCCGGATTGCCCGATTTTTCCATGTTCTCCGGCAGAAGCTGTGATAATGAGAGGAGTAAAGAAGACATGAATACTGTGATCCTGAGTCACATCTTCAAATGTGTAAGTCCCGACTCCCTGATTGTCTATGGTGACACGCTTCATATCCGAATAACGGTCATCAATCCTGACATCCGCTATCTTGTATGTCTCATCGGGCCTAATCGTAAATGACTTATCACCTCCATGCGGCAGGCTGACTTTACCGCTCGGCTCGATTGTTCCATTGTCCCCGGCAGAGGCTGTGATAATACGGGTATTGAAACTTACAAAGAGACTGTGATTTTCTTTCACATTTTGGAATGAATACTCACAGTCGCTCTTTGCTGCCGGATTTGGGAATCCGTCCACTCTCACTTCGGCGACTTGGCAATCATCTTCCGAAGAACTGAATTCAAATGTCTGATTGCCTCCGCATTCGACACTTATCTCACGGGGCAGATCAATCTTTTCACATACATCCCCTGAACAGACTTCAACATTTCCCTCTCCTTCGGAAGTGACTTGAATGACAAATTTCTTTTTCACAAAATCAGCATCAATTCTGTGTTCTTTCTCATCCATGAAGTCATATTGTACTGACCCGTCCGATTGTTTATGAAAGACTATGGCAGTTCCGTCCACCCGGATTTCTTTTATCTCATAGCAATCTTCAGGAGTGATTCTGACCGAGAGCCAATATCCGCACGGGACATTCACAATACCGGAAAGCGTTTCATCTTCGGAAGGTGAAACAGTATAATTTCCTAACGGCGAAATACTTCCTCCGATACTTTTACCCAATTTTATCGGATAGGTTTTGCCGGTAAAGTAAACGGTTATTCCATGACTTGCTGTTACATTTCCGAAAGTATAACTCCCAGATCCGTCGGCAGAGAGAACGACTTCCGTCATAACAGAAGTGCCGTCAACTTTGACATCGGCGATCTTATAGCAAGGATGGGGTCTCATGGTGAAAGTTCTGTCTGACCCTTTTGCAACGGTGACAGGCTGAGACGGCTCGATTGTTCCGCCCACAGGCGGCGCGCCCGCTTCAATGACTTCCACAGAAGGAGTTATCGTATAACTGATAACATCAAATAGCGCATCAATATTATGAACCGTCTCATTATGGTTACATACCACGTTCTGAAAAGTATAAGACCCTGAGCCGTCAGCATTCATCTGAACATTTGCCTTGACGGATTTTCCGTCCGCAAGAACATCCACAATCTGATAATTCGGATTGGGTTTTACGGTAAAAGAGATGTTTTCTCCGCAAGTTACAAGGACATCCGGAGAAGGCGTAATGCTCCCGCCCGCGGGAGGCGTTGCCGAAGACGTGATTTTGCACTGATTTTTTGCAAAATCGGCAGAGATGCTGTGATTTGCAGTTACATTCTTAAATTCGTAAGAATTCACCGCACCGACAGATACGCCGTCAACCTTGACATCTGAAATATGATAGCAAGAATTGGGGCTTATTGTAAATGTTTTGCCGCTTCCGCAATTCACCGTTTCATCGCCGGATGGCGAAATGACTCCGCCATTCCCCGCGGCGGCAGTTATTGTGTAAACAATAGGATTGCCGTCACAGGAAATTGCTATGGTATTGCTATCTCCCTCCACCTTTTCAAAGGTGTAGGAACTCACTACGCCGACAGACACGCCGTTTACCATGACATCTTTGATGGTATGACAGGCATCGGATGTTATTGTAAAAGTTTTATCTGTTCCGCATTCCGCAGACACTTCGCCGCTCGGTGTGATGGTTCCGCATGAACCGGCATCAGCTTTGATTTTACATACCTGCGTGATTTTTCCGGGTTTCCAATCGGAAGGCGCCATAGGTAATGCGTTGCCTTTGGTGTCCGTGGCATAGGAACGCTTCGAATCAAAAGTCAGCTCGGTAGCTGTCTGGGCATTCAGCGAAAATTTGATGATTGCCAATATTCCGTCACCGATCGGTCCGGCATTCGGAGGCATAGTGAATTCCATGTATTTCAGGCTTCCACCGTTGTTATCAATCACAAGACTCTTTTGATCGGGATATTTTTCACTCCACGCGGGTCTGCCCGTGCTTTCCAAAAAATCGCCCAAAGTAACTGTTTCAATTGTAACAATGTTGGGATCATACGTGAGAGTGAATTCGAATGCCCCGAGATCAGTCGCATCCTTCACGACCACATCGAAACTGTGAGCAGTGTCGTCCATGTCAATAAGTTCAGGGCTGATTGTCACTGTCAGGGCACCAGCCTGAGAAGCGGAAATCAGCAGTGCGGTCAGCACAATAACAGCTAATCTTTTCATTTTTGTTTTCCTTTTTTTTCCTTTCGTTAATCATCTGTCCGGAGTGCTAAAATTTCATTTTAGCACATATCACTCCGGAGTCTGTATTCAGCCTGTCCTGGTCTATATATGAGATTCCGAAACAATTTATTACACAGTTTTATGACACTGCCTGAAAAAAAACAAGAGCGAACTTTAATGCAGGGGGAATTTTTTATTCGGGATAGCCTGTTTCAATCCGGAGTGCAAAAATTATATTTTTGCAAAGGGAAGGGGAAAAAATAAAAAAAAGGCAGACAGACTGTTACAGTCTGTCTGCCTTTCGTGTGGTAAATTTACAGATCAGCGATGATCCGCGACGGTAATGCAACAATGTTAAGAATTTTCACTTAAAGGCAGATAAATCTCTATACGCAGTATTCCCTCAGCCGGAACCCGCACTTCCAAGCGTCCGCCGTGTGCGTGTATTATGCGTCGGGAAATTGCCAGCCCCAATCCTGTTCCTCGGACTTTGGTGGTGAAATAAGGTTCGAGAATCCGCCCGGATTCCTCTGCGGAAAGTGCAAATCCGCTGTTTTCAATGACAAGAACTGCTTCATTTCCCTGACGGTCTGCAATGATATGGAGATAGCCGCCCTTCGGCTGGGCTTCGATGCTGTTTTTTATCAGATTTTCGACTACCTGTTCCAGCATCTCCGGATCCGCGGAAACAGGTTCGGCAAAAGCAATTTCACTTATGATCTCTATGGCAGATTCTGAACATTTCTGACGATAAAGGGCGAGGATGTGATTTACGACAGTATTCAGACAGATCGGCTTTTTCCGAGGCTCCGGCGGTCCTGCATATCGCCGGAGATCGCTGACAATGCTGTTTGTCCGCCGCAGAGCCTTGAGCATAGTGGCGACCAATTCCTGATATTCCTCATCCAAATCTTCTGCCTCGATCTGCAGGCGTTGCAGACCCATGCTGATGGCATTCAGCGGATTCCGGATTTCATGGGTAATGGCTGCTGTGGCTCTGCCCAGCGAGGCGTCTTCACGCTGACGTGCAAGTTCGCGTTCGACATCTCGGATCCGGTTCAGATACGCGCTTTGATATCGGTAGAGAATCCATGAAAAAAATATGCCAGTCAATGCCAGCATCACTCCGAAAACAAAAAATTCGTTCCAAAGTTGCCGGATACGGAAGAAAAAATGCTTTGCTCCCAGTGCGACCACCAGCATATCTCCGCGAAACGGCACACGGGTTTCTGCAACTTTTCTGTCTGCTTCGTCAATCAGGAGGACTTGGGGAGGAGAATCGTTATGCGTACAGGATTCTATGCCCACATATTGGATGCCGGCAAGCCCGGACAATGCTTTCAGCACATGAGACAGGCCCACCTGCTCATGCAGCTTTTCAATGTGAGATGCGGTAATCCCTACGATGATACATCCCGGCTCTTCGGACCGTGGCAGCACCGCAAAATAAAGATGCTCACAATGCTGCAAAGATCGCGCCTTTGTCTCGCAGGTGACATCCGAGGGTCTGAACCATCCTGAAGGTCCTTCGGTAAAACTGCCGCTGCTTCTGACAATACGGATTCCCGACAGTCCGGCTTCCTGAGCAAAAGCTGCGAGTTCATCTGAAGAAAAAGGTTCCACCGTGTCCAAATAGTCTGCAAACCGCGCCGTATTTCCCAGAAAAATCTGCATGATCTCCTCAACCGCTTCCTGAGACAATACCGCATTCCGGGCATTGAGTTCAATGACACCTGCCAGCATCCGCGAATGATCCCGCGCATGATTGAGAAAAGTCTCGTTTGCCTGCCGCGCCTGCCAGAAAAAATAAGCCAGCACAATGACAATAAGCAGTCCGAAGACTAAAAGGTTGGCTTTCCAGATAGGCATATAATTGAATATTGGGAAGTGAGAAGTGAGAAATATTCATTTCTCATTTCTCACTTCTCATTTCTCACTTCTCACTTAAAGAACCTCAGCCATCCGCTTCAAGTCGTTTTTCTTGCCTATCACCACAATCACATCGCCGCCTCCGAGTCTTTCCGAGGGCATGGGGTTGAAGGTCATTTCTCCGGATAGCTTTTTTATTGCCACGATGATAACCCCGAAATCTTTCCTTAATTTGCTTTCGATAAGATTTTTGCCGATAAGATGGGAACCGGGTCCTACTTTTGCTTCTTCCAGAACAAGCCCGAGATGGCTGTCAATCGTTGCCAAGTCAATAAAATCCACCACCGTGGGCCTTTTCAGCACCTGAGCCATACGTCTGCCACCGATGAGATAAGGGGAAACCACACGGGATGCACCTGCTCTTATAAGCTGACCTTCATTTTTCGCATCGGATGTCCGGGACAGAATGAAAATATCGGGCCGGAGTTCCTTTGCGGTGAGAATGATAAAGACATTGTTTGCGTCGGAACTGACCGCTGTGACAAGTCCTCTGGCATTCATAATACCGGCTTTTATCAATGCCTCTCCGTCGGTTGCGTCCATCTGAAGGGACAGAAATCCTTTCTCTTCGATGCTCTGCACAGCCGACGGTTCCTGTTCGATAACAACAAAAGCAATCTGATCCGCATGGAGTTCTTCGCAGATGATTTTGCCGATCCGCCCGAATCCGCATACAATGAAATGGTTCTTTAATTTCGATATCTTCTTTTCCATTTTTCTTTTTCCGAAACGCCGCTGCATTTCTCCTTCTACCATCACCCGCATGATCACGCTGATTGAATATGTCCCGATGGATATGCTTGCTGCGATAATAAAAATCGTCAGAATCCGTCCTGCGGAGGACAGCGGCTTGATTTCGAAAAACCCGACCGTGCTTATGGTAATTACAGTCATATAAAAAGAGTCGAACAGGGGTATCTGCTCAATGAAATAATACCCCAGAGTCCCGGAAGCCATGATGATGATCAGCACCGCGAGAGAAGTGCGTAATTTTTTGAAATCCATCGCCGAATTTTCATATATC
>DYRK01000211.1:7322-9255 GCA_020718785.1 Desulfatirhabdium butyrativorans
AGGGAACCGCTAATGGACGCGAATGAACGCTAATATAAAGTAGTCCTATTCGCGTCCATTAGCATTTATTAGCGGTTAATTTTATCCCGGATCAAAAGCCCTCGAAATCATCTTCATCCAGAGGAATAATCTGTTCGGGATTTATCTCTTTCTCTTTCGGGGGATAAGCTTCCGGGCTTTCTTTTTTCTGTTTATGTTCTCTCTTCTCGGGAAGAATAAAGGAATTCCGATGGCTTATCTCCTCGGCAGATTCGGATTTTGTGCGGAAACGTGCGACATCTTCGACCGGAGCCTCATATCTGCTTGTAATTGCCAGCAATTCATTCACAACCCCGCTCATTTCCTCTGCCTGATCGCTCAGTTCTTCGGCGTTGGCCGCATTCTGCTGGACAATTCTGTCCATATCAGCCATTGCCCGGTTCACCTGCTCTATTCCCTGTGTCTGTTCATTGGACGCAGCCGCGATCTCGGCTACCAGTTCTCCGACTTTGACCGCGCTTTGCGCCACCTGACGGAAAGCCTCGTTTGTCCTTGTCACAAGCTCTGATCCGTCTTTGACTTTCCGGATACTGTTTTCAATCATGACAGAAGTATTTTTCGCCGCGTCAGCAGAGCGCATGGCAAGGCTTCTCACTTCCTCTGCCACCACTGCAAAGCCCGCGCCGGCTTCCCCGGCTCTGGCTGCTTCCACAGCCGCGTTCAGTGCCAGCAGATTGGTCTGAAAGGCTATTTCATCAATTGTTTTTATGATTTTGGAGATCTGATCGCTGGCACGGGATATCTCGTCCATAGAGGTGGTAAGCTGATTCATGGACTGATTTGCGGACTCGACCACCCGTATGGTCTGTTTCATCAGAGAATCTGCCTGATTCGCGCTGTTTGTATTCTGCTTGCTCATGGAAGAGACTTCTTCAAGGGATGAGGTGGATTCCTCTATGGCTGCTGCCTGCTCGGATGTCCCTTCAGCCAGAGAACGGCTGGAAGCCGCGATCTGTTTGCCGCTGATGCCTTCCACAATCCCTGCAAATTTTTCCGCGGTCTCGTTCAGTTCATTTTCGCTGAAAGAGTTCAGTCCGCTGAATACCTTTTTAAACGGTCCGGTGATGGAACGGATCAGATATATTCCCAGTAAAACTGCAAACACCATTCCGGCGCCGCCGGCAGCACTCATCCGGTTCCTTGCCGAGAAATAGATGAGGGCGATTTCCAGCCTGTCCTGTTTCATATCTTCTTCACTGTCGGAAATGACAGCGGATATGAGTTTCCGGGACTGTTCAAAAAGATTCTGTCCTTTTTCCATGGCCAGTTTGAAGGCTTCGTCATCCGAATTCGCGGCTGCCAGTGAGCGCACTTCATTGTCCACCTTCATGTATTCGTCCCATAAGCCATTGAATTCTTTAAACTTATCCTCTTCATCCTCATCCAGAATTTCATGGAGTTCCTGTCTTTTTTCCCTGAGTCTTCTTTCGGTATCCGTGATCATCCCGATATCTTTATCCATATCTTTGCTGTCAGTAGCCAGAATGAGGTTTCTTTCCGCTCCGATAATTTCATAAGTGCCTTCGCTGATATCGGCTGCCAGTTTTATTTTCCTTGCCGACCGGTCCACCAGATGATTGAATCTTTCATTCATCCGGTTCAGATTGGAGATGCCGAAATAAAAGACAGTTACAGTGACCAGCACCATTAAACCCAATGTAAAGATCAATTTCATGTTCAAGCTGATGTTTTTCATACGTCCCTTTCCTCTCTTGATTGAACAGTTTCCCTTTCCGGGGACGGATATTTACCCCTCTTTTTCTGTACTATATATCATAATCCTTTAAGTGTCAAGTGAAACAGTCCGGATGCCGCCGCCCGTAAAACGATTTTGCAAATCGTTTTTTTCTCGTTCCCAAGCCCCGGCTTGGGAACGCACTTGCCGGGGAAGCCC